>NZ_JABVBA010000009.1:0-106461 GCF_013371425.1 Anaerococcus faecalis | reverse complement strand
AAGAAAATATGGTGACAAAAGCAGAAGGGATACACCTGTATCCATACCGAACACAGAAGTTAAGCCTTCTAACGCCGATGGTACTCGGAGGGAGACCTCCCGGGAGATTAGGAAGTTGCCAAACTTAGAAGTTTTTGTGAAGAATAATTCTTCACAAAAACCCATAAGATAATTTGACAAAAGTCAATACATATTTTATAATTATATATATTGCATGTGCTTAGGTAGCTCAATGGTGGAGCACCCGGCTGTTAACCGGTAGGTTGTGGGTTCGAGCCCCACCCTGAGCGCCATTTAAAACCCGTCCGGTTCCTGAAGGATTCGTGCGGAGCACTCGCTTAGCGAGATAAGCCGGGGTGGCGGAACTGGCAGACGCACAGGACTTAAAATCCTGCGGTGGTCAAACACCGTATCGGTTCGATTCCGATTCTCGGCACCAATATCGCGGGATGGAGCAGCTTGGTGGCTCGTCGGGCTCATAACCCGGAGGTCGTAGGTTCAAATCCTACTCCCGCAACCAATTAATTACTCTAAATATAATAAGGCCCTATGGTCAAGCGGTTAAGACACCACCCTTTCACGGTGGTATCCCGGGTTCGAATCCCGGTAGGGTCACCATTTTTAAATTTATCAATTCTAGTTTATTAATTAAAATCATGTATTAGATTTTTGATAATTTTTTGGAAGTATAGCTCAGTTGGGAGAGCATCTGCCTTACAAGCAGGGGGTCACAGGTTCGAGCCCTGTTACTTCCACCATTAAACAAGCCGTCCGGTTCTGAGAAGATTCGAGCGGAGTACAAATTTAGCAAAACTAGATTTTCTGGCTTAGTAGTTCAGCTGGTTAGAATGCCGCCCTGTCACGGCGGAGGTCGTGGGTTCGAGTCCCATCTAAGTCGCCAAAAGTCCTTTAAGCATTTATTGCTACAAAAGGATAAAGCCTTTGGATTTCAAAAGAGATCCAATGTGCTGATGTAGCTCAATTGGTAGAGCAATTGATTTGTAATCAATAGGTTGTAGGTTCAAGTCCTATCATCAGCTCCAATTTTATTGTGATTCAATAAAATAAAAAATGGTGTAAACCATTATATTTACTTATTTTTAAGAAATACAAATTTTGGGGAAGTTCCAGAGTTGGCCAAATGGGACGGACTGTAAATCCGTTAGCTTTGCTTTCAGTGGTTCGAATCCGCTCTTCCCCACCAATTTGCGGGTGTAGCTCAGTGGTAGAGCCCCAGCCTTCCAAGCTGGTTGCGAGGGTCCGATTCCCTTCACCCGCTCCATATGCGCCTGTAGCTCAGTTGGATAGAGCAACGGACTTCTAATCCGTGTGTCGGAGGTTCGAATCCTCCCAGGCGCGCCACATGTTGGGATATAGCCAAGTCGGTAAGGCACCAGACTTTGACTCTGGTATGCGTAGGTTCGAGTCCTGCTATCCCAGCCATATGATCCATTAGCTCAGTCGGTAGAGCACTTGACTTTTAATCAAGGTGTCCGGAGTTCGAATCTCCGATGGGTCACCATTAACATTTTTTATAATATGTAATTAGTTTAGTGGTTATACTGGCAAAGCTAAATAGGCGATAAAGGCAATCTTTAGCCACTGTATTTCTAGATTGATCCATTAGCTCAGTCGGTAGAGCACTTGACTTTTAATCAAGGTGTCCGGAGTTCGAATCTCCGATGGGTCACCAAAATATGGAGAGGTACCGAAGCGGTCATAACGGGGCGGTCTTGAAAACCGTTAGAGTCTTACGGCTCACAAGGGTTCGAATCCCTTCCTCTCCGCCAATATTTTAAGCCTTAATTGGCTTTTGGAGAAGTACTCAAGTGGCTGAAGAGGCTCCCCTGCTAAGGGAGTAGATCCTTTCAAAAGGGATGCGAGGGTTCAAATCCCTCCTTCTCCGCCATATGCCCAGATAGCTCAGTCGGTAGAGCAGGGGACTGAAAATCCCCGTGTCGGTGGTTCGATTCCGCCTCTGGGCACCAAACAAGCCTACTCGGCTTCTGGAAAACTCTTTATGTAATCTTAAGGATAATGGGAGTTTAAGTAGGGGTTTAGTTCAGTTGGTAGAACGTCGGTCTCCAAAACCGGATGTCACGGGTTCAAGTCCTGTAACCCCTGCCATTTTATATTTTAATATGGACCTGTAGCTCAGCAGGTTAGAGCGCACGCCTGATAAGCGTGAGGTCGGTAGTTCGAGTCTACTCAGGTCCACCATAAATGAATCTTATAGATTTATTTGGGCCTCTAGCTCAGTCGGTTAGAGCGCCCGGCTCATAACCGGTAGGTCCAGGGTTCGAGTCCCTGGAGGCCCACCATACTAACATCAATCATTTTTGATTGGTGTTTTTTATATGTAATAATTCAAATTCTACAATAGTTTTGAATATATAAGTATTTAAAATCAGTACTTTGCAACTTAATGAAATATTTTATATTTTTTATAATGGCAAATATATAAAATTTGCAATGAATAATTTCTCTTAGATGAAAAGATTAGAAATTTTACTAAAAATCATGATATAGATTTTAGGAAAATAAGATTTAGATGAATAACTGAATCAATATAAATTTTATATTAGCTTATTATCTTTTGCTAATATATTTTATCTTTGTAATTTTAAAAATATTACTAATATTTAACATTATTTAAGTTATTTTTAATTTTAAACGTTAATAATTAAATTAATTTAACATGACATACTATTTATGATAAAATTTAAACATATTTAATATTAGGAGAAAATAATGGAAAACTTAAATAATATTGTTGGAATTTTAAATTCCTTTGTAAGAGATTGGATTTTGGTTTTATTTCTATCTTCTATAGGAATTTACTTCACTTTCAAAACAAGATTTGTTCAATTTAGAAAATTTAAGACAGCTTTTATCGAAGCTTTTGGTGGAATGTTTCGACAAAATGATGAAGGAATTTCACCTGTTAAGGCCCTTTCGGTTGCTATAGCAGGTCAGGTTGGGACAGGAAATATAGCAGGTGTTGCAACTTGCATTGTAACAGGAGGGCCGGGGTCTATATTTTGGATGTGGGTAATGTCTATTTTTGGTATGGCTACGATTTATGCTGAAAGTGTCCTATCCCAAAAGTTTAATGAAAAACTTCCAGATGGAAGCTTAATTGGTGGTCCTTCATATTACATAATGAAAGGTATAAAAAATAAGAGATTGGCTAAGTTACTATCAAGGTCTTTTTCAATTTTATTAATAATAGCCTTAGGATTTTTTGGAAATATGACACAAGCAAATTCTATAGCTTCATCTATCCATGCTATAAATAATAATATCCCTTTGATTTTAATTGGGATTCTTATAGCCATAGTCTCTTTTGTTGTCCTTATAGGTGGAATTAATAGAATATCAAATTTTGCCCAACTTTTAGTTCCTTTTATGGCTATTTTGTATATAGTATTTTCTATCATAATACTCTTTAAGTATAAGGAAAATATCCTGCCTTCATTTAAGCTTATTTTCACCTCAGCTTTTGGATATAAACAAGCTTTGGGTGGACTTATGGGAATTTCTATGAAAAAGGCAATCTCTATTGGGGTTGCTAGGGGACTTTTTTCAAATGAAGCTGGTATGGGAACTACAGCCCATGCTCATGGATCTGCCAATGCAAAAAACGCTTATAGTCAAGGTTATATCGCTATGTTTGGTGTTTTTGTTGATACTATAATAATCTGTTCAGCAACTGCTTTAATAATATTAGTTACAGGAGTATATAAAGAAGATTTAAATGGAGCTGTCCTTACTCAAAGGGCTTTTGAATTGAGTTTTGGACCCTTTGGAAAGGTAATGCTTGCCATAGCACTTACATTTTTTGCCTTTACAACAATTGTAGCTTGGTATTATTTCGCAGAGAGTAACTATAAATTTTTATTTGGTGAAAAAAACATCAATATATTTAGGGCTATATTCATATCCTTTATAATTACAGGTTCTTTTCTTAAAATTAACCTTGTATGGAATTTATCAGACCTTTTTAACTCCCTTATGGTAATACCAAATATTATAGCCTTATTCCTATTAAGGGATAGGGTATAAGAATTCATTTTTTTTACTTTAATAATAACTTAAATAATTTTATCAAATTTTTCTAATATTAATGCTAAGTTTATAATATTCTATAAATCTACTTAGTAAATATTATAAACTTAGAAAAAACATACACAAATGATAGTTGTATGAAAATGAATTGTGTTATAAACTAAACATAAGATAGTTAGGTTATTCTATGGAAGCTTAAGGAGGATAAGATGGATAAGAAAAATACTAATTTATCAAAATACTTTTCTTACTTGCCGCTAGCTGGTTCTATAGTTGCTGTACTTATTAGCGTTTTATTTTATGTATTGATGGGAAAAAAATTTCAAACCGAATATTTAATAAAACCTATAATCTACTTTGCTATATTTACAGTAATTGGTTTGTTTGGGACAAAGTATTTAGAAGATGAAATACTGGTTAAAAATAAAAATCTTATTATTATACTCATAATAGTATTTTTGATAATTCAAGTATTAGCTTACTTAAAAAGTATATAGGAGAACAATATGTTAAAAAAAGTGATAGCAGTTTCAATTTCAATATTAATGATCTTAAGTGGTATTAGACCTTCATTAGCTAGTGAAGAGAGTAAAACTTTTGATGAAATAGTTGAATCTACATTAAAAGATAATAATTTAGATTATAAATCAGAAAAGTACGATTTGAGTAATGATGATTGGGAAATAATAAATAAAGAGTTATCTTATAGTGGATACCTTAATAAAATAGATAAGAATAACTACAAAGAATTTAATAATTCAAAATTAGTACCAGTAAAAGTTGAATCTAAAGAATATGATAAGGCTATCATATTACCAATTTACTATGAAAATAACAATTCTAAATTATTTACACAAGTAGTATATATTCCTGATCAAAAAATCGTTTTATCAGTAGCTTCTGCTGAGCTAGATGAAAATGAAGAACTAAATGAATTTTTTGCATATAATAATATATCTTATTTCAGAGAAATAAGATATTCTCTTCCAAAATTTGTATGTGATTTGGGAGGAGCCGTAGCATGTGCAACCTTCTGTGGAGGAGTAGGAGCGGCGTTTCCAGTATTCGGTGTAGCATGTTCAATAATATGTGGACCTGCATTTGGATATGCTTGTGATGGTGTAGAATAATACACTATTTTAAGCTTCCATATTTTAATAATTAGAGCTGTTATATTTATAGCAGTTCTTTTTTAATACAAGGAGATTATCATGAACGATTATAGTTTTATAGGTAAAGAAATTAAAAATATTAGAAAATATCAAAATATGACTCAAAAAGAATTAGCAGATAGTTCAAATATTAGTGAACAAACTTTAAGAAGATGTGAGCAAGGTAAAATAGATACTAAATTAACTACCCTAGCAAATATACTAGATGCCTTAAATATCAGTGTTAGAAAATTGTTTTTAGATACAAATGGCTCCAAATTGCATGAAATAAATAATCTTTTTATTGAATTAAACTATAATTTAAATTGTAACTATTTAAAAAAAGTATCAGATATCTATGAAAATGTGAAATCTATTGACCTTGATAAGTTTGCACCTTATATACAAGTAGAGATTAATGCTAATTTAAAATTTTATGAAGCCTTATTTTTAGAGTTGTGTGAAAAAGAATATAAACTTGCTTTAGTTAAATATGAAGAATCTATTGAAATATATATTAAGAATTACGATATAAATAAGTTTGAAAGTTTTAATTATAATCAAAGATCACTGCATGTTCTAATTAAGATAGCAGATTTAATGACAAAAATGAATTATAATATTAACAAATCTAATGAGATTTTATGTTTTGTATATGATATTTTAGGAGATGATTCTGTTACATCAAATTATTTAATGTATATTTTAGCTATTAATAATTACATGAGTAAAAATTATGAAAAATCCTTAGAATATACAATAAAGGGAATTGATAATTCTAAAAGATTGTTTGATATGAAATATTTAGATCTTTTGTTTCATATATTATCTAAAATATATTATAAGATTGATAAATATGGTTTAGCCAAACATTATGAAGAAAAAGCAGATATACTATCTAAGGTGATTTGTGATTCAAGAGATAGGTTAGATTACTTAGACAAACATCTGGAAAGTAATTAAATTTTTAAAAAAAGACAATCATATACTAAAATAGTTTTTTTGAAAAAGTTTTTTAAAGTAACTTATTATATTTAAAAAATATTTTGCCCAACCTGTATCATATATCTGATCAGACTTTATTACTTTGATTTTTACTTAAGATATTATACAATAAGAACATATAAAGATAGTATCTTTAGGAGGGATTATGAATATTATTATTGTGGGTGCTGGTAAGGTAGGTTCTTACCTTACAAGTCAATTATCTGATGAAGGACACAATATTTTAGTTATAGATAAAGATCAAGATGTACTAGAAAGACTTCTTTCTCAAAATGATGTTATGGGAATTCTGGGAGATTGTAGAGACCTTGATGTATTAGATGAGGCTAATGTCGATAAATGTGATGTCTTTATAGCTATGACATTTGATGATGATGTAAACCTTATATCATCAATTATGGCTAAGAGAAAAGGAGCAAGGTCTACTATTGTAAGACTCCGTGATCCAAGATATATAAAAGATCAAGAATTTATGAGAAAGGCAATGGAAGTTGATAGGTTAGTAAATCCTGAGTTTTTTGCAGCAAAAGAGATTCAAAGAACCTTAAAATATACCTATGCGGTAAATGTCGAAAATTTCCTTAATTCAAAAGTCATACTTATAGAGCTTGAATTAGATAGAAATTCCAAACTTATCAATAAGTCTTTAATGGACTTGAATAAAGAAGGACTTTTGGGAAATATTATAATAGCTATTGGGGAAAAAGATGATCAAGTTGTTATACCAAATGGTAGCCATATATTAGAGGTTGGAGAGAAAATCTATGTAGCAGGTCCTAGGGAGGATATAGATAAGTTTTATAAAAGTCAAGTTGACTCTAAAAAAAATATAAAGGATGTTCTAATAATAGGTGGAGGCTCTATTGCCATTTATCTTACAAAACTTCTACTAAAGAGAAACTTTGCTGTAACAGTTCTTGAAAATAATAAGAAAAAGGCTATTGAATTTTCTGAGTCTGTTCCTGATTGCGATGTTATAAATGCAGATGGAACAGATCCAGAAATCCTAGATGAGGTAGGGGTTGAAAACTATGATGCAGTGGTTTCTCTTACAGGCATTGATGAGGAGAATATTCTTATCTCCTTACTTGCCAAAAAATGTGGTATAGAAAAAACTATAGCTAAGGTTAATAGAACCCAACTATTGAGGATAACTGGGATACTCGATGTAGATACTACAGTAACACCTAAAAAATCTGCTTCTTTTTATGTATCAAGACTCCTAAGAAGTAAGGAAAATTCAAGGGGAGAGTCTATATCAAACCTTTATAGGCTATCTGATGATAGGGTTGAAGCAATTGATTTTACAGTTATAGAAAATTCTAAGCTAACAGGTATTAGACTTAAAGATTTAAACCTTAAGTCTAATACCCTCATAGTATGCATATCTAGAAAAGATTTGGGTGGAAAAATCGAGGTTGCAAATGGAGAATCTGTAATAAAACTTGGTGATAGAGTTATGGTTATAACCAAGCACAAGGACTTTACAGAAATAGACGATATATTGGAGTAATTATGAACTTAAAAATTGTCAAATATTCTATAGGAAAGCTTCTTTTGGTTTTGGCAGGCTTGTTGGTATTCCCATTAATAGTTTCTTTTATTTATAAAGAATCAATAGCTGATAAGATAAATTTTATACTACCAATTATAATATCTATAATACTAGGTATGTTACTATCAAAACTTGGAGATAATAAAAGTCACATCTATACAAAAGAGGCTATGTTTATAACAGCATCAACTTGGCTTATATTTTCACTTATAGGGGCAATTCCCTTATTTCTTACAAAGTCAAATTACCCATCATATATAGATGCATTTTTTGAAATGGTATCAGGTTTTACAACATCAGGAGCATCGGTTGCCTTTAATGTAGAAGATTTACCTCATTCTATAATATTTTGGAGGTCATTTTCTCACTTTATAGGGGGTATGGGTATACTTGTATTTACCATAGCAATTCTTCCAAATTCCAACAAGGAATCATCTCTACTAATGAAAAGTGAGGTTCCCGGTCCAAGCTTTGGAAAGATTACACCAAGACTTTCAGACACAGCAAGAAACCTCTACCTTATGTATATAATCTTAACCATACTTACTATTATCTTACTTATGTTGGGAAGAATGAATCTTTTTGACTCTATTGTTCACGCTTTTGGGACAGCTGGGACTGGTGGATTTTCGAGTAAGGGTATATCAATAGGAGCCTATAATTCTAGATATATAGAATTTATTTTAGGAATTATGATGGCAGTATTTGGTGTAAACTTCAATATTTATTTTTATGCCATAACAAAAAACCTAAGAGTTGCTATTGATAGTGAGGAATTAAAATGGTATGTAGGTATAATCCTAATATCAAGTGTGCTTGTATTTATAAATATCCTATCTATGTACAAGGATGTAATATATTCTTTGGTAAATTCATTTTTCTCAGTTTCATCTATAATAACCACAACAGGTTATGTATCAGCAGACTTTGGAAAATGGCCACTTTTTTCTAAGTCTATTTTAATTCTTCTAATGTTTATAGGAGGATGTGCAGGTTCAACTGCAGGTGGACTTAAGGTATCTAGATTTGTTATCCTAATAAAAGGTGGTATAAACCAAATAAGAGAAGCAATGAATCCTAAGAAAATAACCATAAATAGACTTGATGGAAAGAGAGTTGATGAAAAGACTGAAAAATCAGTATCAAAGTATTTAGTTATATATATTTTAATTTTTATAATTTTTTTTATGATTGTGTCTATAGATATGAATGACTTTGAAACGGCCTTTGCAGCAGTTGCTACAACTTTTAATAACGTAGGTCCAGGTCTTGGAGCTTTTGGGCCAATTGAAACATTTGCACAAATGTCACAACTTTCAAAATTTGTCTTAACCTTAGCTATGCTTTTGGGAAGACTTGAAATATTCCCAGTGCTTTTACTTTTATATCCATCTACTTACAGGTATTTGAAGGATAAATAAGAAAATAAACCCACAATAAGGAAATTTTCGCTTAATGTGGGTTTTATTGGTATAGATTAGATGATTTTTATAAGGCAAAATTCATTTATACATTAGTCGTAGATTTAATTTATTATTTTAAATAAAAATTTAAAATGGACTTAATAAAGGAAAAATTTGATAAAATTATTTTAAAATAGCTCCCTTATCTGAGCTTGTTACAAGTCTTCTATACCTATTTAACCAACCATTTACTTTGTTTATTTCAAGAGGTATGAATTTATCAATTCTTTCTTTAAATTCTTCATCACTTATTTTTAAATTTATAGAATAAGATGGTATATCTATCTCTATAATATCACCATCTTCTATAATGCCTATAGGTCCACCTAGTGCTGCTTCTGGTGATACATGACCTATGGAGGCACCTCTAGATGCTCCAGAGAATCTTCCGTCAGTTATAAGCGCGACACTTTTATCAAGTCCCATTCCAGCAAGGGCAGATGTAGGGTTAAGCATCTCTCTCATACCAGGGCCACCTTTTGGACCTTCATACCTTATAATAACAATATCTCCAGGCTTTATTTGAGAGTTATAAATTGCTTTTATGGCATCATCTTCTGAATTATATACTCTTGCAGGACCAGTGTGTTTGAGCATAGACTCATCTACAGCAGATCTTTTAACAACTGCACCCTTAGTGGCTATATTTCCAAAAAGAATTGCAAGTCCTCCAACTTTAGAGTACGGGTTTTCAATATCTCTTATAACTTCATTATTTTTATTTTCAATATTTTTGATATTTTCTCCTACACTTTTCCCACTTACAGTAATAAGACTTAAATCGATTAATCCTTTTTTAGAGATCTCTTTTTCAACAGCTCCTATTCCACCACTTAGATATAAGTCTTCCATGTGGTGAGGACCTGCTGGAGCAAGGTGGCAAAGATTAGGCACTTTCTCGCTTATTTTATTGAATATATCTAGGTCTATATCAAGTCCTCTTTCACTAGCTATGGCTAATAGATGAAGAACTGTGTTTGTAGAACAACCCAAAGCCATATCACATGCTATGGCATTTTTAACTGACTTTTCTGTTATTATATCATTTATCCTAATGTCATTTTTTAAAAGTTCCATTATTTGAAAGCCAGATTCTTTAGCAAGCCTATATCTTTCAGAATAAACAGCAGGAGTTGTTCCATTTCCAGGCAAGGCTAGACCTATGGCTTCTGATAGGCAGTTCATAGAATTTGCAGTATACATTCCAGCACAAGATCCACAAGTAGGGCATACTGACTTTTCAATCTCATAAAGTTGTTCATCATTTATTAGATTAGCCTTATTTGCTCCTACAGCTTCAAAAACTGATGATAGGGAAAGTTCCTTACCTTTATTTTTTCCACTTAGCATAGGACCACCACTTACAAGAATTGTAGGTAGGTTAAGCCTTAAAGCTCCCATTATCATGCCAGGAACAATCTTATCACAATTTGGAACAAGCACTAGAGCATCAAGTCCATGGGCTATTGCCATAGTTTCAACGCTATCCGCTATAATTTCCCTACTTGGAAGGGAATATTTCATACCTATATGACCCATTGCAATACCATCACAAACTCCAATTGAAGGAATAGTTATAGGTGTTCCTCCATTCATTAAAACTCCGGCTTTTACAGAGTCAGCTACCTTATCTAGGTACATATGACCTGGAACAATTTCACTATAGGCTGATATTATTCCAACCAAAGGTCTATTAAGCTGTTCTTTGCTATAGCCTAGGGCATAAAAAAGCGATCTATTTGGAGCTCTTTCGCTTCCCCTTAGTACTTTATCACTATTTAATTTCATTAGTTCTCCTTTTTATTAAGCCAAGTCATCATAGATCTCAGATCTTTTCCGACTTCTTCTAATTGATGTTCTTTTTTTCTTCTTCTAGTTGTAAGAAATTCTATCTTTCTTCCTGATGAGAATTCTTGCATGAATTGACTTGCAAAGGCACCTGACTGGATATCTTCTAGGATATTTTTCATAGCATCTCTTGTTTCTTTTCCTATTATTTTCTTGCCAGCATAGTAGTCACCATATTCTGCAGTATTTGAGATGGAGTTTCTCATATTTGAAAAACCACCTTCAACAATCATATCAACTATAAGTTTCATTTCGTGAATACATTCAAAGTATGCCATTTCTGCTTCATATCCTGCTTCAACCAAGGTTTCAAAACCTGCTGTCATAAGTTCACAGATACCACCACACAAAACTGCTTGTTCTCCAAAAAGGTCAGTTTCAGTTTCTTCTTTGAAAGTTGTTTCAAGAATACCTGCTCTACCTGCACCTATAGCAGAGGCATAGGCTAGGGCAAGATCCTTTGCCTTACCAGAATAATCTTTATAGACTGCTACAAGAGAAGGAACACCATTACCTTTAACAAATTGACTTCTTACAGTGTGACCTGGTCCTTTTGGAGCGACCATTGCCACATCAATACCTTCAGCAGGTTTTACTAGGCAGTAGTGGATATTAAATCCATGAGCATACATCAAAGTGTCACCTTTTTTCATGTAAGGGGCAACTTCACTGTTGTATATGTCTGCAGATACTTCATCTGGTACAAGCATCATTACCACATTTGCTTTTTGGCTAGCTTCACTTACTTCATAAACTCTAAGTCCAAAGCCTTCTGCTTTTTTCCAAGATTTTGAGTCCTTTCTAAGTCCTACAAGGACATCTATACCAGATTCTTTTAAGTTGAGGGCGTGGGCATGACCTTGTGAACCAAATCCTATTACAGCTACAGTTTTTTCCTTAAGTAGGTTTATATTACAATCCTTGTCATAGTATTTTTTTATCATTTTTTACTCCTTAAATTTAATATTTTTTTATCCCTGTTATTCCAGTTCTAGTTACATCTTCTATTTGGTATTTTGAAACTATTGCTAAAAAATCATTAACCTTATCCCTATCTCCAGTAAGCTCTAAATAGAGGTCTTCTTTAGAATAGTCAATTATATTTGCCTTATATAGATTTGTTAGGGCATTTAATTCCAAATAGTCTTTTTTATGTATCTTTAGCCTAACAATTAGCATTTCTCTTGAAATAAAGTTTTTATCATCCATTATCTCAAGATTTATTACATCTTCAAGCTTCTCAATTTGCTTTACAACCTGCCTTACAAGCTCTTCTTCTTCAGATATGGTCGCGATAATCCTTGTCTTGTTACCTTTACCATTTACAGCTGCATTTATGCTTTCTATATTGTATCCTCTTCTTGAAAAAATCGAAGAAATTCTCGTAAGTATACCAGCATTGTTTTCCACTAAAACATTTATAGTACTTAATTTTTTCACTTTTTACTCCATTATTACATCATCAACTGATCCGCCAGCTGGTATCATAGGAAGGACTAATTCATTTGTGTTAATCTTTACCTCTATGATAGATGGGCCATCTATTTTTATGGCCTTATCAAAGCAATCCTTAAATTCCTTTATAGTACAAGCACTAAATCCTTTTGCGCCCATGGCTTGGGCAAGAATCACATAGTTAAGTTTACTTTCAATATTGGTTTTTGAGAACCTATCCTTATAAAGAAGGTGTTGCCATTGCCTTACCATTCCTAGGGTATTGTTATTCATGACTACAGTTATGACCTTTATATTTTCATTGACTGCCGTTAAAACTTCATTAAAGTTCATATTAAAGGATCCATCACCTGTAATTAAAACTACAGGTCTGTTAGGATTGGCTAGTTTTGCTCCCATGGCGGCTCCATAACCAAATCCCATAGTTCCAAGTCCTCCACTCGTTAAAAATGATCTAGGCTTTGTTCTTCCACAATATTGGGCTGTCCACATTTGATGCTGACCAACATCTGTAACAAAGATTAAGTCATCACCCAAAGTGTTAGATATGTGTTTTATAACTTGATGTGGTTTTAATAATTCTTTTGAATCTTCTGCTTTAAAGTCTTTTTTTCTCAAATCATTTATCCTTGAAATCCAATCCTTTCTTTCTCTTTTTTCTACACAAGGTAAAAGTTTATTTAAAATTTCTTTTACATCTCCTACTAGACCAAAATCAACAAAGATATTCTTATCAATTTCTGACTTATCTATATCAATATGAATAATTTTAGCATCTTTGGCAAACTTCTTTGTATTTAGAGCGACTCTGTCAGAAAATCTTACTCCACAAGCTATTAAAAGGTCACATTCGTCTATAGCGTTATTTGTGGAATATTTTCCATGCATACCAACCATTCCAAGATTTAGTTCATCTTCATATCCTAAAACTCCTATACCCATGATAGTATTACAAGCTGGAATTTGAGACTTATGGATTAACTGTCTTAACTCTTTAAAGCTTTCTGACGAAGTGACTCCTCCTCCTGAATATATAATTGGTCTTTTTGCATTATTAATGTAGGATGCGATTTTTTTTATATCATTATCTGAAACTTCAAAATTTCTCTCTTTTCTAAAGATATCTTTTTTTACATATTCAATAAAATCTCCTGTAATATCACTAGGTATATCAACAAGAACTGGTCCCTTTCTTCCAGATTGGGCTATTAAAAAAGCTCTTTTTAGAGTATTTTGAAGATCTCTTATATCCCTTACTACGAAATTGTGCTTGGTAATGGGCATAGTTATACCCATTATGTCAATTTCTTGAAAAGAGTCTTTTCCAATAAGTTTTCTATTTGCGTTGCCTGTTATACAAACTAAGGGAATGGAATCCATAAAGGCAGTCGCAAGACCTGTCACAATATTGGTTGCACCAGGCCCAGATGTCGCAATAACTACTCCAGTTTTTCCGCTAGATCTTGCATATCCATCGGCTGCATGGACTGCACCTTGTTCATGACTTGTCCTTATAAGCCTGAGTTTATCTTCATAGTCGTAAAGTGCATCAAAGATTTGAATTACAGCCCCACCAGGATAGCCGAAGATAATATCAACTCCTTCGTCTATAAGTGTTTTTACAATTATTTCAGCACCCTTCACCTTCATTTAATCACCTCTTTTTAATTACTTAATTCTCATTATTCTTTAACATTTATAAAATTTTCAATAAAAAAAGTCCTTTGTCTTATTGACAAAGGACGAAATTATCGCGGTACCACCTTTTTTCTTATACAAAAATAAGCTCTCAAGCATCTAACAATGCCGGGTTTAGATAACGCCAACCATAGCGACAAATCTTACTTATTTTCAGACTTGCATAAGAAAAAGGATATTCAAATTATATCAACTATAAGCTCACACCAGCCGCTTACTCTCTTTAAATCTTTATAATCCTACTCGTTTTTTCTGATAATTTTTAAATTCAAATGTTAATACATATAATAATATCTATGTTTAAAAATGTCAAGTT
This sequence comes from Anaerococcus faecalis, assembly GCF_013371425.1. NCBI lineage: Bacteria > Bacillati > Bacillota > Tissierellia > Tissierellales > Peptoniphilaceae > Anaerococcus > Anaerococcus faecalis. Next base: position 91,902 of record NZ_JABVBA010000009.1, on the reverse strand, counting down.
TTTTTGTATATTTTTTTATAATTGAGTAAGTTTATACTTGGAAACATTGACATAATAATGTTTTATATAAAGAATGTAATTTTAATCTATTATAGCAATCTTATAATAGAAAGACAATTTTTTTTCTAAAAGACTATAAACTTTCAAAATTGACAAGAACTTCATTTTAATTTATTATAAAAGTGACAAAGGGAGTTCTAAAAAGATCTGAGAGGAAGATAAATCTTCGACCTTACCTGATCCAGGTAATGCTGGCGTAGGGAATATTTCATTTATTGAATTTATAAGGAAATGGCCTTTTGCTATTTCCTTTTTTATTTACCTTTTTTATTCTGAGTTTGTAACTTCCTTTGAGTATTTGTAACGATAGCGGTATATCGGGCAGACCACTTTATATCGCTTAAGAAAAGTGCTAAGAAAGGAAGTTTTTAATGAAAATAGCATTAACCATAGCGGGTAGTGACTCGTCGGCAGGCGCTGGTATCCAAGCGGATATTAAGACAATGACATTAAATGGAGTGTATGCAGAAAGTGCCATAACAGCCTTGACTGCTCAAAACACAACAGGAGTATATGATATATTAGAATCAAGTCCTGAATTTTTAAAAGCCCAACTTGATGCAATCTTCGATGATATATATCCAGATAGCGTAAAGATAGGCATGGTATCAAGCAAGGCTTTGATTGAGGTTATAGCAGATTGCCTAAAAGAAAGAAAGACCAAAAACATAGTTGTGGATCCTGTAATGGTTGCAACTAGTGGTTCAAAGCTTTTATTAGATGATTCAATTGAAACATTGATGCAAAAGCTCTTACCATTGGCAGATTTGCTTACACCCAATATTCCAGAAGCCGAGATTTTATCAGGTATAGAAATTAAGTCTATATATGATATGGAGGATGCGGCAAAAATTATCTCTGAAAAGTTTTCATGTAAAACCCTTATTAAGGGAGGGCATAAGCTAAATGATGCCAATGATTATTTATATAGTGAGGGAAAAGGTGTTTGGTTTAAGGGAGAAAGAATAGACAATCCCAATACCCACGGAACAGGTTGTACCCTATCATCTGCAATTGCAGCAAATCTTTCAAAGGGTTTTTCTATGGAGGAAGCTATAAAAATGGCTAAGGACTTTTTATCAGCTGCCTTAAAAGATGGTCTCAATCTGGGAAAAGGGTCTGGTCCTATGAACCATGCTTTTGATATAAAAGACAAGTATAAAAAGCTGGGAGAAAATAGATGAAAAAACAAGAAGTTTTAGAAGATAGCCTAATATGGTTTGGGGCTGCAGTATCAATTGCTGAAATTATCACGGGAACATATTTTTCTTCCTTAGGCTTTACTAAAGCTATGGCGGCTATTATTATTGGCCACATTTTTGGCTGTTTTTTGCTTTATCTGGCTGCAATAATTGGAGCAAGATTAAATATGTCTGCTATGGAGAGTGTGAAATACTCTTTTGGAAGTAAGGGTTTTGCTATATTTGCAATAATAAATATAATCCAGCTTGTAGCATGGACTGGAATTATGATCTATGATGGAGCTATAGCAGCTGGAAATATTTTTAATATAGGAAATTGGATATGGTCTTTAGTAATAGGGTTTTTAATTATCTTTTGGATATTCATAGGTATTAAAAATCTTGGACCTGTAAATAAGATATCTATGACACTTTTATTTGTTCTAAGTCTTGTACTTGCCTTTGTAATCTTTAAAAATAGAGGCGCAAGTCTTGGTATAAGTGGAGATGAACTATCATTTGGAAATGGGGTCGAGCTTTCTATAGCTATGCCTCTATCATGGATTCCACTTATAGCAGACTACTCCAAAGACTATGACAATTATAAAAAATCATCATTAGCCTCAGTCCTCGCCTATGGTATAGTTTCATTTTTTATGTATACTATAGGACTTTCTGCATCACTTTTTGCAGGAACAAATGATATTGGAGAGATTATGTTAAAATCAGGTATGGGAGTTTTGAGACTTTTAATAATTGTCCTATCAACAGTAACTACAACCTTCCTTGATGCCTACTCAGCAGGAGTTTCTGCAAACTCCTTAAATAAAAATATAGATATTAAAAAATGTGGTATCCTTGTTACAATTATAGGAACTATTGGAGCAATTATCTTTCCAATGGATGATATTACTGATTTTCTATATTTTATAGGCTCAGTTTTTGCACCTATGATTGCAATTTTAATTGCGGACTTTTTTATAATAAAAATCGATAGGACAGGTGAGGACTTTTATCTTAAAAATATTATAATTTGGATAATAGGATTTATAATCTATAGGATACTTTTAAATACTGATGTTATAATAGGAGCAACTTTCTTAAGTATTCTTATAACTATAGCTCTTACACTAATCGTTGAAAAAATAACAAAGAGGAGTAAAATCAAGTAAAAGAAAAGAGATATTTTATGGATTTTGCAACGATTATAGTTAATCATGGAACATCAAGATTAAATCTTCAATATGAGCTTATCGAAAGGGTTAGTAGGAAAATAAAGAAAACTTATCCAAAAAGCTATATAGGGGCTTATCTTGCGGGAAATAGTATAAGAAAAAAGATAAAAGATAAAGACTTAAAAATAGAGTTAGAAGATATCTTAAAAAATTTAAGGGAAAAAAATATTAGAGAAGTTAAGTTTTTGATGCTTTATGTGGTAAGGGGTATAGAGTATGAAAAGCTAATAAAGCTTGCCCACAGCCTAAATAAAGATGAATTTTTCACCTTTACCTTCACTAAGGCCCTGCTTGAAGAAGACTTCTGTGATAAAAAAATCTTAAAATTAATTGAAGAAATTAGTGAGAACAAGGAAAGCTTAATAATAGCTCATGGAAGTCCAAAAAAAGATTTGAATCAATTTGAAAACTTCAAAAAAAAGATTGATAATCAGTCTGATAAGCTCTATTTTTCAACTTTTGAAGACAATAATAAGGATTATTTAATAAGTGAGTTTAAGAAAAAGGATATAAAAAAGATAAGGATAATACCTTTCTTAATCCTTGCTGGAAACCATGTTTATAGAGATATAGAAAGTGAAGACAAAGCTTCCTATAAAAGTATTCTAAAAGAAAATGCAATCTCTGTAGAAATAATTAAAAAGGGACTCATAGAGTATGATGAAATACTTAATATAATTGTAGAAAAACTTTCTTAAATCATTGACAAAGCTGGGAATTTAGTGTATCATAAGTGGGTATGAAAAAGTTTCACTTAACTTTTGACATAATCGCATATCCTGGAGGCGATTTATAAATGCCAGGACGAGTAAAACCGCCACCTATCCGAGCGGTATCAAAGTAGATAGGCAAAATATTTAAGGAGGAACTTGATGAAAAATCAAAAGACATATGTACCTACAAAGTCAACAATCGAACCAAAATGGTATGTAGTTGATGCTACAGATATGGTACTAGGTAGACTTGCAACACAAGTTGCATCTATAATTAGAGGAAAACACAAACCAACATTTACTCCAAATACTGACACAGGTGATTATGTGATAGTTGTAAATGCTGAAAAAGTCATTCTTACTGGAAACAAACAATACCAAAAAGAATATAAGAGATATTCTGGCTATGCAGGTGGACTTAAGACTACAAAATACCTTGATATGATGGACAAACATCCAGAAAGGATTGTAGAACATGCTGTGTTGGGTATGCTTCCACATAACAAATTAGGTAGACAAATGGCCAAAAAACTTAGGGTTTTTGTAGGTAGTGAACATACACACCAAGCTCAAAACCCAGAAGTATTGGATTTAAAGTAAGGGGGATTTAGATGGCAGATATTATATATCAAGCTACAGGTAGAAGAAAAACTTCAGTAGCAAGAGTTACAATGAAACCAGGTAGTGGAAGTCTTTTAGTAAATGGTAGAGATTTAGATGATTATTTTGCATATGACACATTAAAAGTTATAGCAAAAGCACCTCTTAAATTAACAGAAAATGAATCAAACTATGATATCAAAGTTAATGTAAAAGGTGGTGGATTTAATGGACAAGCAGGAGCTATAAGACACGCTATAGCAAGAGCCCTACTTGAAGTAAATCCTGAATATAGAAAAGCTCTCAAAAGAGCAGGTTTTCTTACAAGAGACTCAAGAAAGAAAGAAAGATACAAATACGGTCAAAAGAAAGCAAGAAAATCTTCACAATTTTCAAAGAGATAAGAAGTATATTACAAACAAGGGATTTTTATTCCTTGTTTTTTTAATGTATAAAAATAGGTGGGAAAATTTTAAAATAACTATTTAATAAAAATATAGTAAAATGTAAATATGAAAGGATTTTGCTATGTCAAAAACACACAAACTATTTAAACTTTTTATAAATACCCTCAAACTTTCGGCTTTTACTTTTGGTGGAGGATATGTAATCTTATCTTTGATGGAAAATACCTTTGTAAATAAGCTTGGTTGGATTAATAAAGAAGAGATGCTTGATATGACGGCAATCGCCCAGTCATCACCTGGAGCTGTTGCTATTAATGCATCAATTAGTGTGGGTTATAAGCTTTTTGGGATTTTAGGAGCGGTAATTTCAACACTTGGAACTGTCATTCCTCCTCTTGTAATTATATCTCTTATCTCATTTTTCTATGAGGCTTTTATATCAAATAAATATATAGCCTTAGTATTAAAAGGTATGCAAGCAGGAGTTGCCGCTCTTATTATGAGTGTGGTAATAGATATGATAAAAGAGGTAATTGTTGGAAAATCATTTTTAATCTATGTTATAGCCTTAAGCTCTTTTGCATTAAATGTATTTTTAAATGTAAATATAATTTATATAATACTTACACTTATAATAACAGGGCTTTTGTATTCTTTTATAGAAAGGAGAAACCATGCTTCTTAAGTTATTCATAAGTTTTTTTAAGGTAGGACTTTTCTCTTTTGGTGGAGGATATGCTGCTCTTCCCTTAATCCAAGAAGAAGTTGTAAATGCTAATGGTTGGCTTAAAATTAGTGAATTTAATAATCTTATAACTATAAGTCAGATGACACCAGGGCCTATTGCCATAAACTCGGCATCATTTGTAGGTACTAGGGTTTTTGGGCTCTCTGGAGCTATTGCTGCAACTTTAGGATGTGTTACGCCTTCTTTTATCATAGTAGGAACTATTTCTTATTTTTATACGAAATATAAAAATCTTGATACTATGCAAAATGTACTAGGATTTTTAAGGCCTGCTGTTGTATCTATGATTTTTGCTGCTGGTATTGATATACTAAAGACTGCACTTTTTGATATAAATCGCATAAGATTGGAAAATTTGGATTTTATTATGCTTTTATTATTTGTTTTTATTCTAATTATTATAAGAAAGACAAAGCTAGATCCTATATTTTTAATGCTTTTATCAGGATTTTTATATCTTTTTATAAGTTTATTAGTGGGGTAGAATACTTTATGAACAAAATAAATTATAATATAAAAATGGAAGAAATAATTAAAAAAATAAGAAAAAATGGGAATAGACCCAAGGTTTTACTCCAAGTTTGTTGCGCACCTTGTTCTTCAAGTGTATTAAGTCGCTTAAGAAATGATTTTGATATAGATATATATTATTACAATCCAAACATATATCCTATAAGTGAGCTTAATAAGAGGGTTGATACTGTAAGAATTTTGCTAGATGAAATTGACCTAAATAGTAAGGTGATTTTTCCAGAAAATAATCCAAAAGATTTTTATTCTTATGTAGATAGTCGTAAGGATGACCATGAAGGTGGTAAATCTTGTTATAAATGCTATGAATTAAGGCTTAGGTCTGCTGCGGAATATGCCAAAAAAAACTCTTATGACTATTTTACTACTACCCTTTCTATATCTCCTTACAAAAGAAGTGACTGGTTAAATGAGATAGGGGAGACTCTAGAAAGAGAATACGGGATAAATTATCTTTATTCTGATTTTAAAAAGAAAAATGGCTATAAGGACTCAATAGACTTTTCTAAAAAATACAATTTATACAGGCAAGATTATTGTGGATGTATTTTTTCTTTTAAAGAAATGGAAGAGAAAAAGAAAAATAAATAAAAAAATGTTACAATTATCTTTCTTTGGGTAATTTTATAAAAGGAGAGATAATATGGGCGATATGCTATTGATTAAAAAATTAGATAAGGGACAATTTAATAGTAATAATATTATACCTGTAACATTTACTACAGATACAAGTGATAGATGTAAGCTTGTTGGCTTTTTTAATTACCTAAAAGAAAAAAATCTTGTTAAATCTAATAGGATTTATATTAAAAATTCAAGTTTTACTATAGATATAATCTCTTCAAATATTACCAAAGTCACAAAAGAATTAATAGAGAATAATTTCATGATATATGGGGTATATATCTTATATGATGATTATTTGGAAGGAGAATGTAATGAGTGAAAAATTACTAGATATGCTTAATGAACAAATGAATTTTGAATTACAATCAGCATACGAATATAAGGCTATGCAAATCTTTGCTTATGACATAGAATTTGATGGATTTGCTTATTGGTTTGGCAAACAAGTTAAAGAAGAATTGGAACATGCTTTAAAAATTGAGGGATTTCTTTTAGAAGTAGGTTATAAACCACTTTATAAAGCACTTGAACAACCAGAAAATAAATTTGAAGATTTATTAGATGTTGCAAAAGTAGCCCTTGATCATGAAAAAGAAGTTACAAGAAGAATCCACGAAATTGCAAAAGCTGCAAGAGAAGAAGGAGATGAAAGAGTAATTTCATTTATAAAGTGGTTCGTTGATGAACAAGTTGAAGAAGAAGATAATTTTGGAAAACTTGTTACAAGACTTGAAAGAATCAATGGAAATTACGGTGGTCTTTACATTCTTGATGGTCAACTTGCTAAAAGAGGATAAGCAAATATAAGGAGCTGTTGTAAAATTATGGATTTCTAACGTTCTATCATTATAAGTTCTCATAGACAATTTGAGGGTGGTACTCCGCTTGTGGAGGTTAAATTGTCTGGAGAAGTTTGTAATGATTTTGGAGCGATTAATTCATTCTGCAATAGCCCCTTTTTTAGTACTCAGATATGAAGATTATATTAAATAATGATAAACTAAATCTTATTATAAACTCTTATGGAGCATATGTAGAAGAATTTAGTTTCAAAAAAAATCCGGTATTTTTTCCAAAACTTTTAATAAAGATTAAAGATGAACTTAAAACAAGGGGAGGTATGCATCCGTGCCTGCCTAATTTTGGAAAAAGTGATATTGAAGATTTAGACCAACATGGTTATGGTAGGATTTCTTTTTGGGAAGTCCTAGAAAAAGATGAAAAAAGGGTCCTGTTTAAACTTAATGGAAAGAAAAAATTTGAAAATCTTTTGACTTTTATAGAATATGAGATTTCAGATAAGAATTTTAAGACTAGTTTTAAGATAAGAAATAAGTCGGAGAAAAGACTTCCAATAGCACCAGGATTTCATCCTTACTTTTGTATAGGTGATGATTTTACCGTTGAAAATCTTTCTTTAAAAGATGTAAAGCTTGAAGATACTTTTTTTATAAAAAGAGATTATCTTATATTTAAGGCGAAATTTAGTAAAATAAGGATTGAGGCTAATAAGATGAATACGTTTGCTATTTGGACTGACTTTCATGGTGATTATATTTGCCTCGAGCCAAGTTTAAATGGACCAGCTTTTAGTAAAGAGATTAACAATCCCTTATACCTAAATCCAGGGGATGAATTCAACGATGAAATAAACATAAAGATATTGGATTAAATAAAGAAAATTTAAAATGAAATTCATATATTAAAAAAACATATGAAAATATTTAAAAATATCAAGACAAACTTTGATTTTTTTAAAAACAAAGTATAATAATCTTAAGATTAGGAGGTTATTATGAATAATAAAGCAAAAAATGTGCTAGGGGTTTTATTTTTAGCCCTTATAGCTGTTATAGCCCTTAAGTTATTGGGATTTGCAATAAATGTTATAGTGTCTGTTATAATACCCCTACTAGTAATTTATGTTTTATACAAGATAATTATAAAGAAAGAAGATATTTTTTATTAGGTGGTTTATGATGGATAATAAAGTTTTTAAAATTATACTAGGAATAATAGTTATTATTATAGGTCTTAAATTAGCGGGTTTTATCTTATCACTTTTTTTTGGTCTAGCTTTTCTTATTATATTCTGTGGAGGTTTTATCTTAGTTCCATTAATGCTTTTAGGACTAAGTATAGCAATTCCAGTTATATTAATATATGGTATTTACAAATATTTCTTTAAAAAAGATTCTTTGAATTGATTGCAAACAAAAAAGAAGCCTTGGCTAAGTGGGCTTCTATTTTTGTTGTTTTTTATCAAATACGAATTTTTCTATAGCCTCACCTACAGCTCCCTCATTATTGTTTGCCTTGGTTGTATATTTTGATACATCCTTAAGAAGAAGATGAGCATTTTGAACAGCAGCAGAATATCCAGCCTCTTCTAACATTTCTTTATCATTGTAATTATCACCAATACTTAAGACTTCATTCATACTTATACCATAGTGCTTACAAATCTTTTTAATAGCATTTGCCTTATTTACATTTTTCCTATTTATTTCCATATATATATCTGATGAATAAGAGATAGAAACGTCCCAATCGCAAATCCTTGCTATATCTTCTTCAAGACTCATAAGATAGTTTAAGTTATGGTTTTTTAAGAGCACTTTTATAATTATCTCATCTTTTATGAAATCCTCTTTTTTAGGATCTTCTACAAATTTATAAATATCTCCATCATAGTTTCCAAAAATCTTATTTCCATTCGGACTTATAATACAATGTTTGTCAGTATATATTTCAAAATGTATGCCAAGATTTTTACAGTAGTCAGATATTTCCATAGCCTTATCATATTTTATAGGAGATGAATCGACTATTTTTTTACTCATATTATCCATAATAAGTCCACCGTTGCATAAAACAGAATACCTATCTTCTTTCTCAATGTCGATTTCTTCTAATATATTAAAAAGTTGGTATGGACCTCTACCTGTTGCAATTATAACCTTTATTCCCATATCCTGAGCTTTTTTTATGGCTTTTTTATTTCTTTCGTGGATTGTCCTATCTGAAGATAGGAGTGTTTCATCACAATCCGTTGCAATTAATTTAATCATATAAACTCCTTTATTGCTTGATACCCAAAACAGTTCTTTTATAATTACAAAATCTAATATATTTTATATTAAGTATAGGTGAATTTTTGGTAAATAAAAAAGGGAGACATGTAAGATAAACAAGTCCCCTTAGATTTTATTATTTTGAACTTTTCAAAAATTCTATAATATCATTGGATTCATACATATATTCTCCATCATGATATAGACATGGTACCTGTCTTTTTCCTCCATTTTTAATAAGTTCCATCATAGCATCCCTATCTTCATTTATATTAACTATATCTATATTTATACCTTCTTCATCCATGAAGTTTTCTACTTTTCTACAATGTGGACACATTGATCCGACAAATAATTTATAATTTGACATTTATTTATCTCCTAACTAAATTTCATAAATTCTTCAATTTATATTATTATACTAATATGAGAAGAAAAATAAAGGTGGAGAGATGAAAGATAAATTACTAAAGGTATTTAGATTTATTCTTGTAATTATAATTATAGTATGCTTAATAATTCTTGGAAAAAGAGGCTATGATTACTATACAAACCACAAGAATAACGAACATATTTCAGATATAGTAGAAAGTGTAGAGAAAGATTATAAGAAAAAGGGAAAAGACAAAGAAACTTTTGAGCAAAAGGAAGAAAAGTCCTTGGCTATACTAAAAAAGCTTCAAGAAGAAAATTCCGATGTGACAGGATTTATTGAAATACCAGGAACTTATATAGCTTATCCTGTTATGAAGTCAAATGATAATGAATTTTATCTAAGAAAGGGTATTAATAAAGAGTATGACATAGCAGGTTCACTTTTTATGGACTATCAGAATGATAGAGAGTTTAATGATGACAATACTGTGATATATGGTCACTTTTTAGAAGATATACCTTCTATGTTTACAGCCTTAAAGGATTTTAGGGAGCAAGAATATGCTCAAAACAATAGAACAATTTATATAACAACTGATAAGGGTTTAAGAGAGTATGAGATATTCTCAGTATATGGAACTCCAGCAGATTATGACTACAGAAGCTTAGCCTTTGGAGATGGTGAATATAAGCTAAATTATTTTAAAAAACTTAAGGATAAGTCCGAAGTAAATCTTGAAAGCCCAGACTTTAGGGAAGATGATAAAATAATAACCCTATCAACTTGCCAATATGATTATGCAGACCAAAGGCTTGCGGTTCATGCACTGAGAATTAGATAAGGAAGTATTAATGTCAAGATTTAAAACAGATAGTAAAAAGAAATTAAATATTAGAGAAGATAAGGGTCAATTGATTCTAATTCACGAATCCTTTGACCCAAAGGATATCTTCACATGTGGGCAGTGTTTTAACTTTTATGAAGAAGATGATGGTTCATTTACTGCGGTTTTTTTGAGCAAAATTATCAACCTCAAAAGTGATGGTGATAAGGTGATTATAGATAATATTAGTTTAGATGAATTTTATGACATTTTCTATGATTACTTTGACCTTAACACAAACTATGAAAAGATAAAAAACTATATTTCAATAGATGAAACTTTGAAAAAAGCTACAGAATATGGAGCTGGAATAAGGATATTAAATCAAGAATTTTTTGAAACACTTATCTCTTTTATAATTTCAGCTAATAATCAAATACCAAGGATTAAAAAGTCTGTTAGGATAATCTCCAAGATGTATGGAGACTATATTGGAGAATATAGGGGAAGAGATTATTATTCTTTCCCAACTGCTGCTTCTCTTTCAAAGGCAAAGTCAGAAGATTTAAGAGAATTTGCAAGAGTTGGTTTTCGTGATAAAAGAATAGTTGAGGCTGCAAATATAATAAATGACGGATATTTTGACTTTGAAGAAGATATAAAAATGAAAACTCCAGATTTAAGAAAGAAACTACAAGAGCTTCCAGGCATTGGTCCTAAAGTAGCTGATTGTATTTTGCTTTTTGCCTTTCATAAAAGAGAAACATTTCCAGTTGACGTTTGGATAAAAAGAGTAATGGAGGCGTTGTTTATAAAAAAAGAAGTTCCTAAAAAACAAATTTCAGAATATGCTGATAAGTATTTTGGAGAAAATGCAGGTTATGTCCAACAATATCTATTCTATTATGGAAGAGAAAATGCTATAGGAAAATAAAACTTGAAATTTTTTTTATTACTCGTATACTTAATATTGAGAGTTAGCAGTCAAAGATAATGAGTGCTAAAAGGAGGATGAAAAATGAAATTAAAACCAATCGGTGAAAGAATAGTTATAAAAAAATTAGAAGCAGAAAAGAAAACTGAATCAGGAATAGTTTTGCCTGAATCAGCTCAAGAAAAACCACAATATGCCGAAGTTGTGGCTGTAAGTAATGATATTTTAAACGATGATGATAAAAAAGATTCATTAAAAGTAGGCGATAAGGTTATTTGTTCACAATATGCAGGTACAGATGTAAAAATCGAAAAAGACAATTATGTAGTTATTGCATACAAAGACGTATTAGCAGTAGTAGAATAGGAGTTTTATAATGGCAAAAAATATAGAATATGGTAAGAGTGCAAGAGATGGTCTTGAAAGAGGAATTGATAAATTAGCAAATGCTGTAAAAGTTACACTTGGACCAAAGGGAAGGAATGTAGTACTTGACAAATCATATGGAGCACCAACTATTACAAATGACGGTGTAACCATAGCTCAAGAAATTGAACTTGAGGATAGATTTGAAAATATGGGAGCTCAACTTGTAAAAGAAGTTGCAACAAAAACCAATGATGTAGCAGGAGATGGAACAACAACAGCTACAGTTTTAGCTCAAGCTATCATCAAAGAAGGACTAAAAAACTTAGCTGCAGGAGCAAACCCAGTAGTATTGAACAAAGGTCTTAAAAAAGCAAGTGAAGCAGTTGTAAAATATATAAAAGAATCTTCAAAAGAAGTAGAAGATAAAAAAGCAATTGAACAAGTTGGAACAATCTCATCAGCAGATCCTGAAATTGGTAAATTTATAGCAGATGCTATGGAAAAAGTAGGAAATGATGGAGTAATAACAGTTGAAGAATCAAAAACAACTGATACCTATCTTGATGTAGTTGAAGGTATGCAATTTGATAAGGGATATTTATCACCATATATGGCTACAGACAATGAAAAAATGGTAGCAAACTTAGATGACCCATATATTTTAGTAACTGATAAAAAGATTTCAAATATTCAAGAAATCCTACCTTTACTTGAACAAATAGTTCAATCATCAAAACCACTATTAATAATTGCAGAAGATGTTGATGGAGAAGCTCTTACAACACTTGTTTTAAACAAACTTAGAGGAACATTTAATGTAGTTGCAGTAAAGGCTCCAGGCTATGGTGATAGAAGAAAAGAAATGCTTGAAGATATAGCAATCCTTACAGGAAGCAAGGTAATTTCAGAAGACTTATCAATGGAGTTAAAAGAAGCTACAATAGAAGACTTGGGTTCTGCTAAAAAGGTTAAAGTTGATAAAGATAAGACTGTAATAGTTGAAGGCAAAGGTGACAAAACCAAATTAGCTGAAAGAGTTGAAAAAATCAAAGGTCAAATCGAAGCATCTGATTCTGAATATGATAAAGAAAAATACCAAGAAAGAGTAGCTAAACTTGCAGGTGGTGTTGCAGTTATAAATGTTGGAGCTGCAACAGAAACAGAAATGCAAGATAAAAAATATAGAATTGAAGATGCTCTATCAGCAACAAGAGCAGCAGTAGAAGAAGGAATTGTTGCAGGTGGCGGTACAGTTCTAATAGAAGCTATCAAAAAGGTAGAAGAAATAGAAGAAACACTTGAAAATGATGAAAAGACAGGAGCAAAAATAATTGCCAAGGCTCTTGAAGCACCACTTAGACAAATAGTAGAAAATGCTGGTATGGACGGATCAGTAGTTCTAGAAAACGTTAAAAAAGCTGGACAAAATGAAGGTTATGATGCCTATGATGATGAATATGTGAATATGTTTGATAAGGGAATTGTGGAACCTACAAAAGTAACAAGGTCAGCCCTTGAAAATGCAACAAGCATTGCAAGCATGATTCTTACAACAGAAGCAGCCATAGGAGATATACCAAAAGAAAAACCAGAAGCACCACAAATGCCAATGGGATATTAAAAAATTATAAAAAAGCTGCAAGATATTGTGGCTTTTTTTATATTTAAAATAAAAACGAGCCAGTAGCAAGTTTAGATGATAAAAATGCTAAACTTGTATTTGATAGGATTCTTTCTTTAAACTCTACTATTATAATTATCTCTCACAAAATAACTAAGGATAGTTTAGATAGATTTGATAAAATAATAAATATCTAAATAGAAGATTTTGTAAAAAAGACTATAAGACAAGGATTATAAGTTAAAAATTATATATTTTAGGAAAACAATTAAAAAAATGAGTGAAATTATAAAGATATTATTGTTAAAATTAACAGTATAATTTATCATGGCTTATAGGAAAACCTAACTATTTTTAAAAATTTAATAAGAAATTTATAAAAAAGCATAAGATTCTATGAAAAATATTACTAAAAATAGATTTAAATTCTTTTAAATTACTAGAATTAAAAATTATATTTAGCAAATATGTATAAAAATTGACAAGACTTTGGAATTAGCCTTAAAAAGTTGACATGAAAACGTAAATTTGATAATATTTAGGTGATCTTAAGATTAATAATTCATTTTGGAGGAAAAAAATGAAAAAATTAGGTTTATTGCCAAGGCTTATTATTGCAATTATCTTAGGTATTATAATAGGTTTAGTAGGACCAGCAGTCCTAGTAAGAATATTAATTACTTTTAATGGTCTATTTGGCAACTTCCTTAACTTTGTTATTCCATTAATTATTATGGGTTTTGTAATCCCAGGAATAGCAGACTTAGGAGATTCAGCAGGAAAGACACTAGCAATTACAGCAGGAATTGCATACTTATCAACAATTGTGTTTGGTACTATTACATATTTTGTAGGAAGAATTATACTACCTAACTTTATCAAGGTTGGAGCTATTTCATTTAATCCAGAAGATAATGCAGGAAGGGTACTAGAACCATTTTTCCAATCACCAATGGATCCAATATTTTCTGTAACAACAGCTCTAATTATTTCATTCATTTTAGGTGTTGGTATAGCAGCAGCTAAGGCTGATGTTCTTAAAAAAGCAGTACACGAATTTTCTGATATAATCACAAAGCTTATATCAACAATAGTAATTCCATTATTACCAGTTCATATTTGTGGTATTTTTGCAAATATGGCTTATCAAGGAACAGTGGTAACAGTATTATCTGTATTTTCAAAAGTATTCATAATGGTAATAATCCTTCACTGGTTAACAATTACTGCACAATTTTCAATAGCTAGTACAGCAAGTGGTGGAAGTCCATTTAGTAAAATTAAGACTATGATCCCAGCATATATGACAGCTATAGGTACACAATCATCAGCAGCAACAATACCAGTTACACTTAACCAAACATATAAGATTGGTGTAAATAAGGGTATAGCAGATTTTGTTATTCCACTTTGTGCGACAATACACTTATCTGGATCAACAATAACACTTACATCTTGTTCAATGTCAATTCTTATGCTTAACGGATCAGATGTTGGATTCCAACACATATTTCCATTCATTTTAATGCTTGGAGTGACAATGGTAGCAGCACCAGGAGTTCCAGGTGGAGCAGTAATGGCAGCATTAGGTATTCTTCAATCAATGCTTGGATTTACAGAACCTATGACAGCTCTTATTATAGCTTTATACGTAGCTCAAGACTCATTTGGAACAGCTTGTAATATTACAGGAGATGCAGCTATAGCATGTATTGTAAACAAGATTTCTGGATTCAAACTAGATCCTGCAGCAAATGCAGAATATATAGATGAATTAGTAAAACAATAAAAATAGAACTCTTTTTTGAGTTCTATTTTTAATCGTTAAGATCAAAATTATCAAAAAAATATTAAAAGGAGTATTTAATGACTATAAAGAGAAGAAAAGTTACCATGGATGGTAACACTGCGGCGGCTCATGTTTCCTATGCTTTTAGTGAAGTATCTGCCATATATCCTATTACACCATCATCACCAATGCCAGAGTTTATTGATAAATGGGCAGCCAATGGCAGATTAAATTTATTTGGAAACCCAGTTTCAGTAACAGAAATGCAACATGAAGCGGGAGCGGCAGGAGCGGTACATGGATCTCTTGCAGCGGGAGCATTAACATCTACATACACAGCAAGTCAAGGACTTTTACTAATGATTCCTGATATGTATAAGATTGCTGGAGAAAGACTTCCTGCAGTATTTCATGTGGCGGCTCGTTCAGTCTCAACATCGACTATCAATATGTATGGTGACCATCAAGACGTTATGGCAGCAAGAGCAACAGGATTTGCTTTCTTAGCGAGTGGTTCAGTTCAAGAAATAATGGATCTTTCGCCAGTAGCGCATCTTTCAGCAATTGAGGCTAGAATTCCATTTGTAAACTTTTTTGATGGATTTAGAACAAGTCATGAAATTCAAAAGATAGATGTATGGGATTATGACCAATTTCAAGATATGGTAAATTGGAAAGCTGTTGATGAGTTTAAAAACGATTCCTTAAATCCACATAGACCATTTATGCGTGGAGTATTTGAAAAGAGTGGATATTTCCAAAGAGCTGAAGCTCAAAATAAGGCTTATATTGGATTACCAGAAATCGTTATTTCATATATGAATAAGATAAATGAAAAAATCGGAACAGATTATTCTTTATTTAACTATGTAGGAGCTGAAGATGCTACTGATATAATTGTTGCAATGGGTTCTGGTACAGATACTATCCAACAAACTGTAGATGAGCTAAATAAAGAGGGAAGAAAAGTAGGGCTTGTAAAAGTTCACCTTTATAGACCTTTCTCTACAAAACACTTACTTGAAGCAATTCCAGAAACAGTAGAAAGGATTGCAGTACTAGATAGGACAAAGGAAAAAGGATCTGCTGGAGAACCACTATACTTAGATGTGTTAGAAGCATTCTCAGACTCTAGTAGAAATCCAAAAATAATAGCTGGTAGATATGGACTTGGACAAAAAGATACAAGACCTGCTCACTTTAAATCAGTGTTTGACAACCTACAAGGTGAGATGAAAAATCACTTTACTATAGGTATTTATGATGATGTAACAAATACATCACTTGAAACAGACGAAAGCTTTGTAATTTCAGATGGACAAACAAGACGTTGTATCTTCTGGGGTAATGGTGGAGATGGTACAGTTGGTGCAAACAAATCTGCTATAAAAATTATAGGAGATAATACAGATATGTTTGCTCAAGGTTATTTTGATTATGATGCAAAGAAATCTAATGGGCTTACAATGAGTCACTTAAGATTTTCACCAAACCCAATTCATGCAGCATACTTTATAGATGAAGCAGACTTTGTATCATGCTCACCTCAAGCCTATGTTAGACAATATGACTTGGTAGAAAATCTTAAAGAAGGTGGTATCTTCTTACTTAACACAATTTGGTCAGAAGATGAACTTGAAGATCATATACCAAACAAAATGCTTAGGGATATAGCTGAGAAAAATATCAAATTCTATACAGTAAACGCATCAAAGATTGCCCAAGAAGTTGGACTAGGACATAGGACAAATATGGTTATTCAAACAGCCTTCTTTATCTTATCAGAAGTACTCCCTATAGATGATGCAATAAAATATCTAAAAGATTCTATAGAAAAATCTTATGGTATGAAGGGTCAAGATATTGTTGATATGAACAATAAGGCAGTAGATCGTGCTAGTGAACAATTACAAAAAATAAAAGTAAAAGAAGAATGGAAAGACCTAAAAGATGATGAAGAAAATGTAAATGAAAATGAACCTGATTTTATCAAAAATATGGTTAGGCCAATCATAAACTTAAAAGAAGATGAACTTCCAGTTTCAACATACCTTCCATACGATGATGGTCAATACATGCCTGGAACATCAAGATATGAAAAACGAGGTATAGCCTTATTCGTTCCAGAATGGAATATAGACAATTGTATCCAATGTAATCAATGCTCTTATATTTGTCCACACGCAACAATTAGACCATTTTTATTAGATGAAGAACAAAAAGCTAAGGCACCAGAAGGATTTGAAACTAAAAAAGCTATAGGAAAAGGTCTAGAAGGATATGAATTTAGAATCCAAGTATCACCATATGACTGTATGGGATGTGGAAACTGCGTTGATGTATGTCCAGCTCCTAAAAAAGCCTTAGAAATGAAGTCAATAGAAGAACAAATAGAAAAAGAAGCAGATAATTGGGAATTTGCCCATAGTCAAGTTGGATATAGGAATGACGAAATAGCACCAACAAATGTTAAGAATTCACAATTTAGCCAACCACTTCTTGAATTTTCAGGAGCTTGTGCAGGTTGTGGAGAAACACCTTATGCAAAACTTATAACTCAACTATATGGTGATCATCAAATCATCTCAAATGCAACAGGATGTTCATCAATCTGGGGCTCATCAGTTCCATCAATGCCATATTGCACAAATAGCAAGGGTGAAGGCCCAGCTTGGGCATCATCCTTATTTGAAGATGCAGCAGAGTATGGCTACGGTATGCTTCTAGCAACAAAATCTAACAAGTTCTTACTTGAAACATTAATGAAGAAGTTTATAGGACTTAAAGTAACATCTGCTCTTAACGAAGTATTTAACGAATGGCTTGAAAATAACAATGATTTTGAAGAGAGCAAGAAAGCAGCTATAAAGATTGGAGCACTTCTAGGAAATAAAACTGATAATGACGAAGCAAATGGGATTTTGGAAAGAATTAAATCACTAAAAGACTACCTAGTTAAAAAATCCATATGGATTTATGGTGGAGATGGTTGGGCTTATGATATAGGTTTCTCAGGAGTAGACCATGTACTAGCTAGTGGGGAAGATATAAATATAATTGTATTTGATACAGAAGTTTACTCAAATACAGGTGGGCAAAGCTCAAAAGCAACACCTCTTGCAGCTGTAGCTAAATTTGCAGCAAGTGGCAAGAAAGTAAGGAAAAAAGACCTAGGACTTATGATGACAAGCTATGGATATGTATATGTAGCACAAGTTGCAATGGGAGCAAATCAAGCCCAAACTCTTAAGGCTATAAAAGAAGCAGAATCATACCATGGTCCTTCAATCATAATTGCCTACGCACCATGTATAAACCATGGTATAAAGGCAGGTATGGGTAAGACCCAAAGAAGAGAAAAAGAAGCTGTAGCAAGTGGTTATTGGCACTTATGGAGGTTCAATCCAATGCTTAAAGAAGAAGGAAAGAATCCTTTTGTTTTAGATAGTAAGGAGCCTACAGAATCATTCCAAGAATTCTTACAAGGAGAAGTAAGATATGCTTCCCTTAAGAAAGCCTTCCCAGAAGATGCTGACAGACTCTATGCAGAAGCAGAAGAAGCTGCAAAAGATAGGTACGAATCATACCTAAAAATGGAAAATAAATAAGCTGATAAATCCTAAAAATATCATATGAATTACTAAGTGTTTTATAAAAGGGACTGTTGCAAAATATGAATTTCTAATGTTCATTATTACAAGTTACTCATAGACAATTTGAAAATATCCTAATGGCTCATGGATGCTAAATTTTCGTGGAGGAGCTTGCAATGATTTTGAAATGATTAATTCATTCTGTAACGGTCCCTTTTTTATGTCTAACAGGTAAATTTATGATTATTTAAGAATATAAAAAAAATATTGACAGCAATGTTAAATATGCTATTATATAAATAATAGTCCAGTTAATTATTGCTGGGCTTATTTTATTATAGGGGGTAAAAATGTTAAATTACGCACATAGAGGTTTCAAAGAAAAGTTTCCAGAAAATACTATGCTAGCTTACAAGAAGGCTCTTGAATATAAAGCAGATGGTATAGAGCTTGATGTACACTTAAGTAAAGATGGTGAACTAGTAATAATCCATGATGAAAATTTATTAAGAACTTGTGGTGAAGATAGCCTTGTTAAAGATAAAACTTTAAGTGAATTAAAGAAATTAAATGCATCTTTTGATTATGAAGAATATAAAGAAGAAATTCCAACTCTTAGGGAGTATTTTGACTTTATTAAGACAAGCAATCTAATAACAAATATTGAGATTAAAAATGGGTTAATCTTTTATCAAGGCATTGAAGAAAAAATTTATAATATGATTAAAGAATATGATCTTAAAGATAGGGTTATAATTTCATCATTTAATCATGAATCTATTATGAGAATGAAAGAAATTGATGAAACTTTAAAACTTGGATTTCTTGAAGAATCAGTTCTTGCAAATCCTATAAAATACCTAAAGGATAATGGAATATCTTATTTTCACCCACTAATTAATACAATTAATAAAGACTTGGTGAAAATGATGCATGATAATGGTATAAAGGTAAATGCATGGATGTCATCTAAGCAAAAATATGATTACTTAAAGTACCTAGATTATGATCTAGATGGAATTATCACAGATAATCCTGAAAAAATTTATAATTTAACAAATAAATAAGGAGAACTTTATGGAAAATTTAGAACTGATATTAGAAAAAATAAATAAAGTATTATGGGGTAATTGGTTAGTTTTTGTTCTTTTAGGATTAGGTATTCTATACACCATAGCAACTGATTTTGTTCAAGTAAGGCACTTTAAATATATAATAAAAAGCACATTAATAAAAAGTTTTAAGGAAAGAAATATTGAAAAAAGAGAGGGCTCCTTATCAACTTTTCAAGCTATGATGGTTACTTTGGCTGGTAACATAGGTGGAGGAAATGTAGTTGGTGTTGCAACAGCTATAGTATCTGGTGGTTATGGAGCCATATTTTGGATGTGGTTGGCTGCTTTTTTTGGTATGGCTTTAAAATATGGTGAAATAGTATTATCTCAACTATATAGAGGAGAGGATAAAGATAAAAATATATTATCCGGTCCTATGTATTACATAAGAGATGGGCTTAAAGCGCCATTTTTGGGTATAATTATAGCAATTCTCATGACTATAAAGATGATGGGTGCGAACTTAGTTCAATCAAATACAATAGCAACAATCCTATATGACAATTTTAAATTCAATAATTTAATGACAGGAATTATATTAACAATATTACTTTTTATTATTGCTATAGGAGGATTGAAAAGATTAGCCAAAGTTGCAACAAGTCTTGTACCTATTATGTCAATTTTGTATGTAATTCTTTGCTTACTTGTGATTATTGTAAATATAAAGAATGTTCCAATTGTTATTTTTAATATATTCAATCAAGCTTTTTCTTTTAAAGCTGCAAGTGGTGGAGTAGGTGGACTGGTTATTGCAAGAGCCATGCAATATGGTATAGCACGTGGTATGTATTCAAATGAAGCAGGTGAAGGTACTGCACCATTTGCACATGGTACAGCTATAGTGGATCATCCTGTTGAAGAAGGAATTACTGGTGTTACTGAAGTTTTCATTGATACCATAGTTATTTGTTCACTTACAGCTATAACTATAGGTGTTTCCCAAATTCCTATAGATGGAGAAAGTATATTAGCATCAAACATGGCAATAACAGCTATATCTACTGTATTTAAACCATTATCATATTTAGCTATATTTGCCTTATTAATATTTTGTTTTACAACACTTATGGGTCAATGGTTTAATGCTGCAAAATCATTTACCTATGCATATGGAGAAAAATTTACTTCAAAAGTAAAATATGTTTATCCATTTCTTTGTATCGTAGGATGTCTTGGAAAAATTAATTTGGTTTGGACAATTCAAGATATAGCAATGGGACTTGTTATAATTCCAAATATAATTGCTTTATTAATCTTGGTAAAAGAGGTAAGAAACCAAACTAAAGATTTTTTTGGAAAATAAATATTAGAAAATATACAGGGTTAATTTTACTAACTCTGTATTTTTGTCTAATTTTCTTAGTATAAAAATTTCGATATACTTATGTAGAATTGTGTAAAGTTTAACAAAAACCTTTAGGTTTTATTTATGACTTTTACAAATACTTTATTTATTCACAATTTTATCGTATAATTAAACACGAGGTAAAAAAATAAATTAGCGCCAGATCCCTAAGGGATGACGAGGAATGGAGCTATCGAAAATTCGGCGGGTGCTCCATGGCTTTCACAGGCTTAGTATTTCACAAAAGTAGGAAGAAATTCCTATCACAAAAGAAATAAAGTGACCTCTAAAATTAAATATTTAAGGAGGATACTATGTGCGGAATAGTATGTTATAAGGGAAATTTAAATGCTAGAAATGTAATTGTAGAAGGTTTAGAAAGACTAGAATATAGAGGATACGACTCAGCTGGAATTTCTCTAATTAAGGACGGTAAATTGTCTACTGTTAAGAAAAGTGGTAAAGTTAAGGTTTTAAAAGATGAACTTGAAAAAAACCCTATTGAAGGAAATCTTGGAATTGGCCATATAAGATGGGCAACTCATGGTGGTCCTTCAGACATAAACTCCCACCCACATTTATCAAATGATGGTAAGATTGCAGTAGTCCACAATGGTATTATTGAAAACTACAATGAATTAAAAGAAGGTCTTAAAAAGGAAGGATATACGTTTAAGTCAGATACAGATACAGAAGTAGTCGCAGTTTTGATAGAAAAATACTATGACGGAGACCTACTTGAAGCTGTAAAAAAAGCGAGACTTGACTTAAGAGGTTCCTATGCTTTAGGAATTATTTCAGAAAATGAAGATGATAGGCTTATAGTGTTAAGGGAAGAAAGTCCACTAGTTTTAGGTCTTACAGAAAGTGGAATCCTTGCAGCAAGCGACCTTCCATCTATTATAAAATATACTAAAGATGTAATTTATCTTGACAATGGCGACCTTGTAGATATTAATGGAGATAAGTACACAATTTATAATAGAGATAATGAAGAAATTGAAAGAGAAATATCAAAGGTTACATTTTCATTTGAAGATGCAACAAAAGAAGGCTATGACCATTTCATGATTAAAGAAATCAATGAACAACCAAGAGCTATAGCTGATACTATAAAATATAAGATGCATGAGGGAGATATTGATTTTGGGGAAAATGCCTTTACTAAAGAGGAGATTGAAGGTTTTAATAAAATCTATATGGTAGCTTGTGGTACTGCCTACAATGCAGGAATAGTTGGAGCTTATGCCTTTGAAAAGTTTGCTAAAATTCCAGTTATAACTGATATAGCTAGTGAGTTTAGATACAACGATCCATTTATAGATAAAAACTCTCTAATAATCCTTCCATCTCAATCAGGTGAAACAGCAGATACTCTAGCGGCACTAAGACTTGCAAGAGAAAAGGGAGCAAAAACTTTAGTCTTAACAAATGTGGTAGCATCATCTCTTGATAGGGAAGCTGATAAGACAATATATTGTTATGCAGGTCCTGAAATTGCAGTAGCATCAACCAAGGCTTATACAACCCAAATTATATCTTTATATATGCTTGCTCTAGATTTTGCCAAAAAACTAGGAACAATCTCAGAAGATGAATATAAAAATATCTTAGAAGAGATTAAGGCTATACCAGAAAAGGTAAAAGAAATCCTAAACAATATTGAAGATATTAAAAAATATGCTCAAGAAATTAAAGACTTTGAATCAATGTTTTATTTAGGTCGAGGTCTTGACTATTCATCTGTAATAGAGGGTGCACTTAAACTAAAGGAAGTTTCATATATCCATTCAGAAGCCTTTGCTGCAGGAGAGCTTAAACATGGAACTATAGCCTTAATAGAAGAAGGTACTCCAGTTGTAACTGTTGCAACCCAATCAAATATTATAGAAAAAACTATATCCAATGTAAAAGAGGTAATATCAAGAGGAGCAAATATTTTTGCAATCTGTACTCCAGATGACCATCTTGAAGAAATATCAAATTATGCCTACATCTTACCTAAGACAATTGATGCTCTTTATCCAGTACTTGCAGTAATTCCACAACAATTACTTGCCTACTATACATCAAATGCTAAGGGGATAGATGTAGATAAGCCAAGAAACTTAGCTAAATCAGTTACTGTAGAATAACTTGCACAAATGTTTAAATACAGTATATTATTAGTGAATTTATTTTACCAAAACCATGGGGAAGTCCTTTAGGACTTCTTTTTTTGTATAAATTTATATTTTATATAAGATTATAAGACTTTGGATAAATGAGAAATTTTAAAAGATGATACTACTATATATTGCTTATTAATTATAATATATAATCAAATTTCCTATATTAATCTTTAAGATTAGTTATCTTTTTAAAAAATAAGGATAAAACTTATAAAAGTATCAAGTATTATACTTTACTTATCATTATATATGGATTTCCTATTAACTTGCCTACAGTATAGCTAAAATTTTTCAAAAATTTGTAATAATCATCGAACTATATATATTAGCCTTATATAAAAAATCCTTTAAAATAGGCATTTATTTTCATAAATTACGAGTTTAATAATAAATTATAAAAAAATATTTGACAGCTTCAAGAAAAAATAGTATTATTACAATATCAAATCGAATTAGACTAAAATAAACCAGACAAAGAGAAGAGTAATTACGTGGATTATTCTACAGAGAGCCCTGTTTAGCTGAGAAGGGTGGATGAGAAATGTGATGAAGATGGCCTCAGATGGGATAAGTCGATAGTTAGACTTATACGGGAACTCCCGTTACAGGGTTAGGATATGCTAGTATCTGAAGTGGCATTTTTTAATGCAAAAAAGGTGGTAACGCGGAAAATTTTCGTCCTTATTGTAGCTTAGGCTATGATAAGGACTTTTTTATTACAAATAAAAATCAAGAGAAAGGATATAAAAATGGCAGTTAAAGATATAGGAATAAGTGGTCAAGAAATAAAAGATTTATCTAAAGGAAATCTAGACTTTGCTAAGAATGTCAAAAATTACCTGCATGAGTTTCCTGAACTATCAAGTAAGGAATTTAAAACAAGAAAATTTCTGATAAGTGAGTGTAGAAAACTTTGCCTTGAAATTGAAGAAGTACAAAACTCAACTGGCTTTGTTGCAATTCTTGATACTAAAAGGCCAGGTAAAATTGTAGGAATAAGGACAGATATAGATGCCCTTCCTATAGATGAAAGTGAATTTAACTTAAATAGAAAAAAAGAGAAAGTATCTAAAAATCCTGGCGTAATGCACGCTTGTGGTCACGATGCTCATATGGCAATAGTACTTACAAGTGCAAAAATTCTAACAAACCTTAAAGATAGACTTTCTGGAAAAATATACTTTATCTTTGAAGAAGGTGAAGAAACTGGTTCTGGTATCTATCCAATGATTGAGCATCTAAAGGATGTAGGATTTGATGCAATATATGGAAACCATATTGATACAGACCTTGCTGTTGGAAAAATAGGTATACCTCTTGATTCAGTCTATGCAGGAAGCGTAGGAGTTGACTTTGATGTTATAGGTCGTGGTGGTCATGGTAAAAGACCTGATTTACTAATTTCTCCTATAACAGCCCTCACAAGCATCATAAATGCTCTAACAACAACTTGGGCAACAGGTTTTAATCCTGAGGAGATTATTACTTTAGGTATAGGGGCTATAAATGCAGGTCATGCTTCAAATGTAATACCAGATAAGGCAAATCTCAAGGCAACCCTAAGATTTTTCAAAGATGAGGTTGGAGAAAGGGCTCTAGATAAGCTTAAAGAAGTGGTTAGTGCCACTGCTTCAGTTTATGGCTGTAAGGTAAGATTTAATGACTTTACAAGAATTGTTGCCTACCCAGTCTTTAATGATAAAAAGCTTGCACTATTTGCAAGAAATTCTCTAGAAAACTTATTTGAAGACTCTCTTGTTGAGGTAGAAAGATCCTTTGGTGGAGAAAGCTTTTTTGGATATGCTAAACTATGTCCTACAGTTTTCGTAAAAATTGGAGTTAGAAATGAAGATGTTGGAGCTGGAGCAGGAGTCCACACAGATATATTTGATCTTGATAATGATGCACTATACTATGCAATAGCTAATGCAGTTAATTTTGTAAAAGACTTTTTAAATAATTAGAAAGAGGAATAAATGATAGAATTAAAAGATATAAGTGTCGACTTTGATGGCTTTAAGGCAGTCGATAAGGTAAGTCTTAAAATAGAAAAGGCAGATGCCTTTGGCATAGTGGGATTTTCGGGGGCTGGAAAGTCAACCCTAGTAAGATGTATAAATCTTCTACAAAAACCAACAGAAGGCGAAGTAATAGTAAATGGAGAAGATTTTCTAAAGCTTTCAGATAAAGAATTAAGAAAAAGACGTAAAAAAATCGGAATGATTTTTCAACATTTTAACCTACTTAATAATCTTACTGTAATAGACAATGTGATATTTCCGATAAGAAAAGATCAAAAGAGTAAAAAAGAAAAACTAGAAAAGGCTCAAAAGTTGCTAGAGCTTGTAGGAATAGGGGATAAGGCAAACTCTTATCCTAGAGAGCTTTCAGGAGGACAAAAACAAAGATGTGCCATAGCAAGAGCTCTTGCATCTGATCCTGAGATTCTTCTTTGTGATGAGGCAACAAGTGCCCTTGACCCAAAGACAACCAAGCAGATCCTTGCCCTTTTACAAGAAATAAAAGATAAAATCGGCCTTACTATAGTAATAATCACTCATCAAATGGAAGTTGTAAAAGACTTGTGTAATAAGGTTGCAGTAATGCAGGATGGGAAAGTTGTAGAAGAGGGAACAACGCTTGAAATTTTCTCAAATCCAAAAAACAAACTCACTAAGGATTTTGTTGAAACTTCAACTAATGTAAACCAAACCATAGAAGAAGTCAAAAATAATATATCAGCACTTGGACCTGATGAGTCCCTAGTTAAACTTTCTTATGTAGGAGAGAGTACAACAGAACCAGTTATAAATGAAATCTATGAGAAATTTTCTATAAAGACAAATGTACTTGCAGGAAATATCGAGTTTATAACAGGAACTCCTGTAGGAAACCTAATAGTAACCTTTAAGGGAGATAAAGAAAAAATTGATCAAGCCGTTGAGTATCTAATATCAGGTGGAACGAATGTAACTTTTTTAGGAGATAGTAATGGAATACTTTGATTATGCACTTTCAATAAAAGATAGGATATTTGAGGATATAGGCCTAACATTTTATATGCTTATCTTATCAGCTATATTTTCTGGAATATTTGGACTTATAATAGGAGTTATTTTAGTTGTAACAAATGATGGGGGGATTTTAGAAAATAAAAAAGTTTACTCAATCCTTGATAAAATAACAAACCTCTTCAGAGCTATACCCTTTATCATACTTCTTGCTGTAATAAGCCCTCTTACAAATATAATAGTAGGAACAAGGATAGGGCCAACAGCTGCAATAGTACCCTTAGTTTTCTCATGTGTGCCATTTTTTGCCAAACAAGTAGAACAAGCACTTGCAGAAGTAGATCCAGGAGTAATAGAGGCTGCAGAAGCTATGGGAAACTCCCCTTTTGAAATAATAACAGCAGTTTACTTAAGAGAAGGTCTTCCTTCACTTATAAGGGCATCATCCATAACTCTTATCTCCCTTCTAGGTCTTACAGCTATGGCTGGAACTATAGGGGCAGGAGGAATAGGAAATCTTGCCATAGCAGTTGGCTATAACAGATATAAAAATGATGTTGTAATAATTTCAGTAATAGTAATTTTAATAATTGTATATGCTATACAGGGTATAGCCAATTTATTAATAAAGAAAACATCACATTAATAAATATAGGAGGAAATGATGAAAAAACTTACAAAACTAGCACTTACATTTGGACTTATACTTTCAGTTACAGCTTGTTCAAATAATAGTAGTAATAAAAATGTAGAAAGTAATAACTCTTCAAATCAAAGTCAAGCAGAAGACAGATTTGCCAATGCTGATACTATTAAACTTGGTGTAGTTGGTGAAAAAAACGAGGTATGGCAAGATATAGCCAAAAGATATGAAAAAGACACAGGGAAGAGAATTGAAATCATATCTTTTTCAGATTATAATCAACCAAACGAGGCATTGAATTCAGGAGATATTGACATTAATGCTTTCCAACACAAGAAATTCTTGGAAGACTATAATCAATCCCATAAGACAGACATAGTATCTATAGGAGACACCCTACTTGCACCAATGGGAATATACTCAGATAAGATTAAAGATGTAAAAGAAATTGAAATTGGTGATAAAATCGCTATTCCAAACGACCCAACCAATGGAGCACGTGCACTTTTCTTACTTCAATCAGCAGGCCTAATAGAGCTTAATGGAAAAGAAGGAGATGCTATTACAGTTGCCAATATTAAAAATAACCCTAAAAACCTTGAGATAATAGAACTTGATGCCTCACAAACAGCAAGAAACCTAACAGAAGTTAAGGCATCAGTAATAAACTCAGGGATGGCAGTAGATGCAGGATTTATTCCAACAGAAGATGCAATCTATCTTGAAGATAAAAATGATCCGGCAAAAGCAATTTATGTAAATATAATAGCAGCTAAAAAAGAAGATAAGGACTCAAAAACTTTAGAAAATATAGTTAAAAACTACTATCAAACAGACGAAACAAAAAAAATAGTAGAAAAAGAATCAAAAGGTTCAGAAATACCAGCATGGTAAAATAAGGAGAGAATAATGAAAAAACTAGCAAAAATCGGATTAAGTCTTGCACTAATTATTGGAATAACAGCGTGTGGAAATAATAATAAAGATGATAGCAAAAAGGCAGCTTCAAATGATACATCAAATTCTACACAAGCAAGTGAAAAACAAACCATAAAAATTGGTGTTGTTGGAGAATTTAATGATGTATTAAAAGAAGTTGCTAAAAGATATGAAGAAAAAACAGGCAATAAAATTGAAATTGTAGTATTCGGCGACTATAACCAGCCAAACGAAGCTCTAGAAGCAGGTGATATTGACCTAAATGCCTATCAACACAAAAAGTTCCTAGAAGGATTTAACAAAGACCATGGAACAGATTTAGTATCTATAGGAAATACAATGCTTGCACCTTTAGGAATCTACTCTAAACAATACAAGTCACTTGATGAAGTAAAAGACGGTGATAAAGTAGTAATTCCAAATGATGCATCAAACGGAGCAAGAGCCTTATTCTTACTTCAAGATGCAGGGCTTATAAAAGTAAATGGCAAAAAAGGAGATCCAGTAACTGTAACAGATATTTCAGAAAACCCTAAAAAACTTGAAATAATTGAAGTAGATGCCTCACAAACAGCAAGAAACCTAGAATCGGCAGCTCTTGCTGTAGTAAATGACACCTTTGCACTTGACTCAAAGATTGCAACAGAGTTTCCAGCACTAAAATTTGAAGAATCAAAACCAACAGATGACAACCCATATGTTAATATAATCGTAGCTAAAAAAGATAGAAAAGATGATAAAGTATTAAATGACTTTGTTAGA
Organism: Anaerococcus faecalis; assembly: GCF_013371425.1. Taxonomy (NCBI): domain Bacteria; kingdom Bacillati; phylum Bacillota; class Tissierellia; order Tissierellales; family Peptoniphilaceae; genus Anaerococcus; species Anaerococcus faecalis. The sequence goes on along the minus strand of NZ_JABVBA010000009.1, from coordinate 63,232 downwards.
AACTACTATCAAACAGACGAAACAAAAAAAGACTACGAGAAATTCACAGGTGGAGCTTGGATACCTGCTTGGTAAAAATATCAAACCATAATCGTAGAAAGGCCCTTGCTGGGTCTTTTCTATTGCTTAAATTTACATAAATTATAGTATAATGACATAAAAAATTAGAGATTTATGTTAATAGGAGAAATTAGAAATAAGGTGGACTCCATCTGGACTACCTTGTGTATAGAGGGTTAAACCAACCACTTACAAATATAGAGCAAATTACATACCTATTTTTTATTAAATGTCTTGATGAAAGAGATATAAACCTCGAAAAAGATGAAAACGTCAAAATAAATAAGGCTAAAACTTTACAAAAAATAGTAGAAGGCTATAGATGAACTTCCTACAGAAGATAACGACATAAAAGGAAATATCTACGAATACCTTTTATCCAAACTTCTTCGCACACCAAGATATATTATAAAAATGATAGTAGAACTAGTTAGACAAAAGCTGATGATTTAATAATAGATCCAGCTTGTGAGTTTCGTTTCACCTTATGACAACGTCAGATAGTTACGATGGATACTTGGTTTTAGAGCCTCTACAAAAAAATAAAAATAACAATTAATAGAATTTGAACGATAATTTAAAAACCAACTTGAAATAACGTGTATTAGGAGAGAAGATGGATATTAGTTTTATAAATAATAAAGAAAAATTTAATTATAGAGTATGTGGGATAATCATCAAAGAAAATAAAATTTTGGCGATGAAAGACGAGAGATCCTCTTATTATTATTTGCCAGGTGGACGAGTTATGATAGGGGAACGAGCAGAAGATGCAATCATTCGTGAGATAAAGGAAGAGCTTGAAATAGATGCTTCGATTATTAGACCGCTATGGCTTAACCAAGCTTTCTTTCGAGAAAATGTAGATAAACTTCAATATCATGAGCTGTGTATTTACTTTTTAATGGATATTGAAAATACATCTATTTCACAAAAGGGAAATAAATTTACTTTACAAGAAGGTAACCATACCCATGACTTTGAATGGTTATACTTTGATTCACTAACAGATTTATATTTTTATCCTTTGTTTTTAAAAGATGAAATATTTAATATTCCTGAGACATTTACACTACTTACTGAAATAGAGTAGTTATTTTATTTACCTACATAGATTCCTTTATTCCGAAAAACGATTTATTTCATTCTGAAAAAGCCTTTTATAATATGCTTTATGTGATGAAAATGTATTAGTATAAAAGAAGCCACAGAGAAATGGGAAATTTCAGATAGAAGAATATGAGTGCTCTTGAAAGAGGAAAAAATTCCAGTTGCTTTTCGTAGAGGCAAACTTTGGTAGATTCCTTCAAGTAAAAAAAATCTAAGATGGATGTTTGAAAAAAGTTGATGATTTACTGTTTAAAATTGAAAAGAATAAAAAGATATTAGATAACAAACGTCCACTAACTTGGGGAAGGCTAGAGGACTAAACGAAGAATTTAAAGTTGAATATACTTTTAACTCTAATGCTATTGAAAGGAATACACTAACCCTAAGAGAAAAAGATATGGTTTTAAGGGGCTGACGATTGACAGAAAACCCTTAAAATATTACCTCGAAGCAATAGGTCACAAAGAAGCTTTTGATTTTGTAAGGTCCTTAGTAAAAGAGAAAGCACAATTAACAGAGAGTATTATTAAGCAAATACATTATTTGATTTTATCAGATAAAAAAGATGATAGAGAAGTTTATTGAACAGTTCCTGCTCGTATAATGAGAGTTAAGGTATAATGAGAGTTAAGTATGAATCAGTGCAACCCTATTTAAGAGAGCCCAAGATGAATGAGTTATTAAATTGATATCAAGAAGCTTCAGAAAATATTGTTTCAAATTTGAATAAATTCCATATTGAATATGAAGCAATTCATCCATTTATAGATGGAAATGTAAGGACTGGAAGATTCTTGGTCAACTTAGAGCTAATTAAAACAGGCTACCCTCCTATTGATATTAAGTTTACTAATAGAGTTTCTTACTATAAAGATTTTAACGAACATCATACTAAAGGAGATTTATCAGATATGGAAAATTTATTTGCTGGTTATTTAATTGAAAGGCCTAAATATTACATTAATATATTAAGTGATGAGTAGATTTAACGCCTGGGTCTCTTGTCATAATTGTGATAATGGCAGATAGTAAGATGGACATTGGCTTTCAATCATTCTACTAGAAAACTAATAAGAGATGGTTCATAATTTATTGGAAAAGGATATTTATATGACTAATGATAAAAAAATTATAGAAGAATTAATAGAATACCAATTAGAAAATACTAAAGTCAATTTGATTCGAGAAAAAGATGGAATTGGTGTATATCGTGTTGAAACACCAGGTCATTCATATGTATTAAAATATTTCTACAATAAAGAATTTCGTAGAGAAATTAGTTATTATCAAACTCTAAAATCCTTGAATATTCCGACAATTCAAGTGTTTGGAAGTACACAATCTTCAATTCTTCTTGAAAATATTAATGGATCATTTGAATTTCGTTTAGGTCAGAAGGAAGATTTTGAAAATAAAAATATTATTAAGGCCTTGGCGAGATGGTATAAACTTCTCCATAAAAATGGTATGAAATATGCTGAGGATAACAATTTATATTCTCAATGGGATTATCTGTCTGAATTAAATTTATATAAGATGGCTAATAAATTTGATTTATCTAATGAAAAATCGTTTATAAACTTTATGAACTTTTATCCTAGAATTTGTGAAAAAATGAGAAATGCTAAGAAGACTCTTATCTATCAGGATTTCTATTATACAAATATGGTGGTTAGCATAGATGAAAGTAAAGCATTTATGTTCGATTATAATATGCTTGGCAAAGGTTCATATATATCGGATATTTTGAATGTTACTTATTGGTTTTCTAAAGAAAACAAACAATTATTCATTGATGAGTATGGTGGCATTGATTACCAATTGTTAAATTTAGAAAAGTTAATTGCGCCATTTATTGCATTGATTATTGCAATGGAAAGAAATGTTTATCTATCCTGGACTCAGGATGCTAAAGATACTATCATAAACAAAGTCGATTCATATTTAGAATACTTTCACAATTAGATTAAGAAACCCGGCTTTTGTGTCATAATAATGATAGAGGAAAATAGTTATGTAAATATAAGGAGTTTAGAGTTTCTACCAAAGTTTAAAACTCAAAAAATAAATAGTTGGTGTGCTGCTTAGGGTAATAATATAATTATTGTAAGGAGTATACCAGTATAAGGAGGAAGTAAGTTGACAAAGATTAGAAAGGAAAAGATTACTGCTAAGGGATTTAGCATTCAAGTTTATACTGAAGACTTTAAGAATGATTATATTAGCTTAACAGATATAGCTAAATATAAAAATAAGCAAGAGTTCAATGTCGTTGTAGCCAATTGTATGAGAAATTATAATACTATGAATATTTAGGGATATGAGAGTAAGTTAAACAATCCAAATTTTAACCCCCTCGAATTCGAGTGGTATTACAAGAAGCAGGTAGCGATGCTTTTACTCTATCACCTCAAAAGTGGCAAAAAACAACAAATGTAATTGGATTATTTGCAAAACTTGGAAGATGCGGAGGAACTTTCGCCCATAAAGATATTGCGTTTAAATTTGCATTTTGGATATCAGCTGAGTTTGAACTATATATAATAAAAGATTATCAGAGATTAAAGGAAGATGAAAATTTAAAATTATCTCTATCATGGAATCTTCATAGAGAAATATTAAAGATAAATTATAAAATTCATACTTATGCAAGCAAAGAATATTTGATAAAAGATTTGACGAATGAACAATTGTCATTTAAATATGCAAGTGAAGCTGATATGTTAAACGTGGCATTATTTAAAAAAATAGCCAGACAGCGGAGAGAAGAAAATCCAAAACTAAAAAGAAACATGAAGGACTATGCAAGCCTTAATGAACTCTTAGTACTTGCCATATGGAGTCATATAATGTGATTTTAATTGAAAAGGGAATTTGTCAAAAAGAAAGAATGATTGAGCTAAGAAACTTGGCTAGAGCACAACTAATTTCTCTAGAAAGGTTAAATAATTTAGAATTAAAGAGTTATCAGAATAGAGAAAATTAAGTATAAAAAATAGATTTGATGAAAATAAATGTATTTATTAATTGTACTAATATTTTATTTAAGATGTAAGAAGTGGACCTTATTTCATAATTATGACAACGGCATATAGTAAAGATGATGAATGGATTTTAGAGTTATCTGCGAAAAATATAAGAGGAATAAAAAATGGATTTTAAAGAAATTTCAAAAATAGATAATGATTTTATTAGAAATGAGAAATTGTATAAATTTTTTGACGAAGAAAAAAGACTATTTAGTAAATCAGGTCAGATTGAAAAAATTACTACCTTAAAAGAAATTTCTAATTATATTAGTCAAGATTCAAAAATTCTAGATGTTGGAGCAGGAACTGGGGTTTACAGTATCCCTTTGGCTGAAAAAGTAAATAAAGTTATTGCTTATGAACCTGCAACTAATAACTATATACAAATAAAAGAAAAAATCAAAAAGAATAATTTGCAGAATATTACAGTTGAAAATAAAAGTTCACTTAATATGGAAGAGCTAAAAGATGAATATTTCGATATAGTCCTGCTATTTGGACCTATGTATCACTTATCAAGCGAAGAAGACAGAGTACATACACTTAGTGAAGCAAAGCGTGTTGTTAAAGCTGGAGGACATATACTAGTATCTTTTATCAACCATGACATGATTCCAATGACAGAAATGGTCTATAATTCAAATTTTTTTGAAACTGAAGGATATAATCCCACAAAGCAAAGACTTATAAATAGACCCTTTATTTTCTTTACATTATCAGAGTGCATTGAAATGCTTGAAAAGGAAAATCTTATAATCATTAGAAAAGTTGCCACAAGTGGATATTCTGAATTATTACAAAATCAGATTAATGATATGAGTAACTTATCTTATGGAAGATATATTGATTGGCACCTTGCTCATTGTGATAAAGAAGAGTTACTAGGAGCAAGTAATCATTATCTTTTTGTTTGCAAAAAGTGAATATAGAATAAAATGCTAAAAGACATAATGTTTAATAACCACCAAAATAAAAAACAATTAAGTTTTTAAGTTTATTGATATTGTTTTAGATTTTTTACCCTGTAGTGACATCTTGTTATTAAAATCTTTGATGAAAAACGAAGTGCTAAGAGATAGCTTATTTACAAAAATTAGAATAATAGATATTTAGAAAATGATAAGTTTGATAGTAAGTACAAGGAATTAGGGGACAATTTTATAATGCAGCTTTATAAGGATGTAAAAAGCTCGATAGAAAGTAATTTAGGATAAAAAATCTTATTGAAGAAGTCACCAAGTTTTCTGATTTTAATTTATGGCCTAGGATAGAAAATAAAGATATAAATGATTTTGATAAAATAGGAAGGATTATTAATCTGCCTGAAAGTCACGAACTTACCCAAAGATTTCATAATTCCATGCTTCAACTTGAATTAGGTTTATTACAAGGCAACTTAAATATAATTGCTATAAAAACTATAAGGCAGACTGCCAAAAACCTATCCAAAAAAGGAAAATATAAAGAAAGGCGATTAAGAAAAATCTTACCTATTAAAAAACATAGAAGACGATAATTTTTGGAAAGATATAGGCCTTATGAAATTTGAAGAAATAAGGCTAGCTCTTAGAGATTTTATGCCTTTAATTGGCCTTAAAGAACAAAAAAGCTACTATTCAAACTTTAAGGATGAATTTATTAGTATAAAAGAAAATGATGTTGAATTTTTTGAAGAAGCTCTTAAAATATATAGGGAAAAAGCTAAGCACTATGTAAAATCAAAAGTAAAGGATGATCGTATCATAAATTAATAATTATAAGATCGATAACAGGATTAAGTCAAGATAGTATAAACAAAGCCTTTGCTGAATTTTATAGAGAAAATAAACTAAACTATGAGCAACAAATGTTTGTAAAAACCATAACCAATTACCTAAAGAAAAATAACTACCTATCTATGGAAGTCTTTTAAAAAGAGTCTTTTAAATCAATAGGCTCTATTACAAAAATTTTTAAAGATAATAAAAAAGAAATTAGAAGCCTACTTAATATTCTAAATAAGCTAAATGAATATGTAGATGTGGTCTAAAAATTAATAAAAGTATATATGAACTAGGAATTAGAACAAAACTAAATATTAAAGCTTCTATATAGCAAAATGAAAGGCTACGAGTTTGAAAACTCATAGTCTTTTTAGTTATAATGTTTTATTGATAGATATCATAAAAATAAAAGTTAGATTTATTTTACTTTGTAATTTCAGTTTACTTATTATGATTATATATTAAGAAATAGTATAACTAATTTAATCCTTGAACTTTTTATTTTATTAAATAAGTATTTTAAAATATTAAATTCATCAAATTAAAGTATAATAAAGCTATGAGAAAAGCAGAATTAAAAGATTTGAAAAATGTAATGGAAATAATTGAAGATGGGAAGCTTTCACTTAAAGAAGACGGGATAGACCAATGGCAAAATGGTCTTCCTAAAATAGATGATATAAGGAAAAATATAGAATCTAATCAAGGCTATGTTTATATAGTAGATGGTGAAATTGTTTCATTTGCTTATCTTAAAGAAGATTATGAAAAGGATTATGAGCCTATTGAAAAAGGCTTCAAAAAACATGATGATTTTTTTACTATACATAGATTAAGTATCAAAAAATGTTCGAAAGGAAAGGGGATTTCTAAGAAGTTTTTGGGCGAAATCATAGCTTTTGCTAAGGATAGAGGGCTTTCATCTGTTAGGATTGATACCCATAGAGATAACTTTAAGATGAAATCTTTGATAAAAAAGTTTGATTTTAAAAAGATTGGGCCATGTTTTGTAGATGATGGAAAGGGAAGAAGCGAAAGAATTGCCTATGAGTTAGTATTATGATAAATAAAAGTCAAGAAATTATAGTGAATGAATCAAAATATCCAGCTTGTGTTATAGCAGGTCCTGGGACTGGAAAGACATTTACTATAGTTAGAAAAATTATATCTTTAATCAAAAATGATGGTCTTGCTCCCAATAGGATTCTTGTTACAAGTTTTACCAAAAAAGCTGCCAATGAGCTTATAGAAAGGGTTGAATCCGAGCTTAAAAAAGAAAATATCAAGGCTGATACTTCCAATATGCTTATAGGGAATTTCCATTCTCTTGCCTTGAATTTTTTAAGAAAATACAAATCCTTTAGTGGGGATATTTTAGAAAAAAGGGTCATTGACCAAGCTATGGAAGGCTATTTACTTGAAAAAAATCTTCATATCTTTAAAAATATTGATGATTTTGACACTTATATTTCCTATAATGAAGTTGGTCAAATTATGGGAATATTTTCCTATATTACCAACAACCTTATAGATTTGAATGCTTTAAGGGAGTCCAATGATAAAAAAGATAGATTAGGTCTTGAAATTTATTTAAAATGGGCGAGTTTTTTGGATGAAAATAAGCTTATTAATTATCAGCTTATCCTTAAAAATTTCTACAATCTTTTAGATGATTTTGAATATGGGAGAAAAATCAGGGATGAGATAGATTTTGTAATAATAGATGAGTATCAAGATACTAATCATATCCAAGAAGAGATAGGGTTTAAACTTTTAAAAGGTAAGAATATCATGGTTTTTGGAGATGATGATCAATCACTTTATGCTTTTAGGGGAGCAAGTCCAGAAAACCTCACAGATTTTAATAAGACTTGCGAGAGAAAGCTTAAGTGCAAGGCCAATTTTTATAGTCTTAATATAAACTACAGATCGAATCAGGAAATTATAGATAAGTCCAAGGATTTTTTATCTCAAAGTGGTGCCTTTGATCAGATTAAAGATCTTAAGGCTTTTGATGAAGAAAATAATCACAATACAGTGGTAAGGGCAAGGGCTTTAAACTATGATAATATACTAAAGATTATAAAAGAGTTAAATAAGGATATTAATTTAAATCAAATAGCCTTTCTTTTTCCAAGCTTAAAACACAAGTATCCAAAAGATCTTCAGTCATTTTTTGAATTTAATAAAATAGGAGTCTTAAACAAGTCATCTAAGCTTTTTTTTAGAAGAGATGAGGTAAGGATTTTGCTTTTTATCCTTCTTTCCATATATTCAAGAAAGCCAAAATCAAAAGAAGGTTCTAATGAAAATAATTATAAAAGAGCACAGGAGACGCGTTTTAAGACCTATCTTATATCTATCTTTGATGATGTGAATTTCAAAAAAGATAAGGATTTAAATTGTTTTATAAGTAATAAAAAAGAAAAAATCAAAGAAAATTTATCTTATACTGATATAATCTATGAATCTTTTAAACTACCTATAGTGAAATCCTACCTTGACCAAGAACTTAAAGGACTAAAGGCTATTCGTAATCTTTCAAATATAGGAAAATTTACTGAGATTATAACTGATTTCATTGATATAAATGGACCTGATATTAACTTTTACCAAAAGTCAGTAGAGCTTTTTTATGGATATATTTTTTATCTCTTTAAAAATGAGCTGGTTCCTGAATTTGAAGATTTTGATACACCAAAAAATGCTATAAATTTTTTAACTATCCACCAATCAAAAGGACTTGAGTATGATGTAGTTTTTGTATCTGGTCTTTATGAGAATCCATCAAGTCCTAAGATGGGTTTTTCTAAAAACATAAGAGATAAAAATGGAAATAATGAGTATAAAAATTTTTTCAGAAAGTACTATACAGCTATGACCAGAGCTAAAAAACTTTTAGTAATTTTAGATAACTCAGAGAATTTTCAAATCAAAAATTTCCAAAAAGGTCTGAATAATTCATCAAATTTATCGACTCTTGACCTTAAATTTGAAAAAGAAGAAGTAAAAAAAGAAATATTAGCATACACAACTGACATTGAAGTTTATAAGTCTTGTCCTTTAAAATACAAATTCATAAGGCTTTTATCTTTTAGAAAAGAAAAAAGCAAGTCTTTAATCTTTGGTTCAAATGTCCATGCTATAGCTGAGTTTTTGACTAATCTTCAAAAGGAGGGCAAGTCATTAGATTTAGTAAATGAATTTATAAAAAATAATAAAATATATCAAAAGCCAATAGAAAATTTTGTAAATAGAGATTTTAATATAAAAGAATCAGAGCTTAACCTAAAGCTTGACAGAGGATTTTATTTACTTCAAGGAAATATTGATGTGGTTTTAGAAGATGGTTCGATTGTTGATATAAAGACGGGAAAAGTAAATGAGAATTATTTAGAAAGATATAAAAACCAACTCCTTACTTACTACAACTTGTTTGTGTATAATAACAAAAAGATAAAAGACTTATACCTTTATTTTATAGAAAGTGATAAGCTTATTAAAGTTAAGAGAGATAACTTTAATATAAGTATGATTGATAATCTTGCTAAAAATATAGTTAAGAGAAATATTGAAGTAAAAACAAGTAATAGAGATGAGTGCAAGTTTTGTCCTATGGCTTACTTTTGTGATAGAGCTTGAAAAAGGACTACTATGTAATACAATATTCTTAGGTGATAATATGGAATCTCAAATGTTAAAAGGAGTTATCGAAGGGGTAATTCTTCAAATAATTAAAAATAAAGAAACATATGGTTATGAGATTGTAGAAAATCTAAGGCTAAATGGTTTTTATAATATGACAGAGTCAACAGTTTATCCAATCCTACAAAGATTATCCAATAAGGGTCTTATCCTTTCATCAAAGGAGAAGTCTAAGCTTGGACCTAAGAGAAAATATCATTATATAACCCCCAAAGGGGAAGAATACTTAGAGGAATTTAAAGAAAGTTTTAGAGAGCTTGAAAGACTAGTTGGAAATATTATAGGAGATTAAGATGATAATGAGAGTAGATAAAATGATTGGAAATGCCAATCTTGATACAAGAAAAAATATAAAAAGAAACGCCAAAAAGGGAGCTCTTCTTATAAATGGAGAAATCATAAAGGATTCATCAACAAAGGTTGATCCTAATGTAGATGAGGTAGTTTATATGGGAGAGTTAGTAGACTATTTTGACAATATTTATATTATGATGAATAAGCGAGAAGGTCTTATTTGTCAATCAAATGAACTTGATGGAACTGTAATGCAAGACTTGGATGATTTTTACCTAAATCTTGATATATCAATAGTCGGAAGACTCGATAAGGATACAACAGGACTTTTATTAATGTCAACTGATGGGAAATTTGTCCATAAGCTTATAAGTCCAAATTCAAATATTTGGAAAAAATATGAGGTTGAAACTTCTAAAAAAATAGATCCTTCTTTAGTTGAAATTTTTAGAAATGGAGTATATATTAAAGAAGATGACTATACAGCAAGAAGTGCTAAACTTGAAATCCTTGATGAAAGAAAAGCCTATGTATATGTAACAGAAGGTAGATTTCACTTAGTTAAAAGGTTATTTTCCAACAACAACAATGAGGTAATAAAGCTTAGAAGACTTGCTATAGGGGATTTAGAACTTGATTCTAGTCTTAATCCTGGACAATATAGAGAACTTAGTAAAGAAGAATTGAATTTATTTATCTAAACAAAAATTCCATAAAAAATAAGTTTAGATTAAAATAAGAATAAATAAGTGGCGCTCTTGAGTAGTGCCTTTACCTTGTAAAAGTGGAGGGTATATGTACGAAAACTACATAAAATTTATTTTGGACAAGATACTGGCAATAATTGCTCTAATACTACTTAGTCCAATAATTTTAATTACAGCCTTAATTATAAAAATAAAAGAGTGGGATTCCCCTGTCCTTTTTATTCAAGAAAGGTCAGGAATTTATAGAAAGCCTTTTAAGTGCTATAAATTTAGGTCTATGTCAACTTCAGCCCCTAAGAATGCATCTACATGGGAGCTTGAAAATCCAGAAAATTATATAACACCATTTGGTGCTTTTATGAGAAAGACTTCCCTTGATGAGCTTCCTCAACTTTTCAATATCCTAAAGGGGGATATGTCCTTTGTAGGGCCTAGACCAGTTATCCTAAAAGAAACTGAATTATTAGACTTAAGAGAAAAGTATGGAGCATGCAAGGTAAAACCAGGTATAACAGGACTTTCTCAAATATCTGGAAGGGATAATCTTCCACCTAGGCAAAAGGCTAAGATGGATGGACTTTATGCTGGAAATGTAAACTTTATTGATGATATGAAGCTATTTTTAAAGACTATTCCTGCTGTTATATTTGGAGAAGGCATAAGAGAGGGAAAAATAAATGATGAAGATTTCAAATAATTAGCCTTTTGGCTTTTAGATACAAATAAAATGTTTTCATAAAGTAAAGATAAATTATTATAAAGAAAATAATAAAAAGATTTTAATATTATAGGACTTCACTTTTTTTCGGAAAATATTGGATTCTTTTCATGAAATTGATTGCATTTATTTTTACATTGTGATATTATTAAAATATAAGAATATTATGGAGAAGCGAGCAGGATTAATAACCGGCTCGCTTTGTGTATTTATGGAGGATAAATGATTGATATAGTTGATTTGCTTTATGAAAATCCTGTGATTATGGCTATTAAAGATAATAAGGATTTAAGAGAGTGCCTAAAAAAAGAAAATAATGGCAACAAAATAGTTTTTGTTCTATATGGAAATATTGAAACTATATCACTTATAGTAGAAAAACTTAAGGATAAGGGAAAAATAGTCCTTGTTCACGAAGACCTTGTAGAAGGACTTTCTTCATCTTACCTTTCATCATCCTTTATTAAAAAATACACAAATGCCGATGGAATTATTACTACAAGATCACAAAATGCATCATATGCTAGAAAAATCGGTCTTATATCTGTTCTTAGGTTTTTTGTCCTAGACTCTCTTTCTTATGAGAATGTCAAAGAAACCATAAAAAAGGCTAATTGTGACCTTATAGAAATACTTCCTGGTATTATGCCAAAAATCTTAGATGATATAGGGAAAAGAACTGCTATTCCAATAATTGCAGGTGGCCTTATTAGAGATAAAAATGATGTTATCGAGGCCTTAAATGTTGATGCTGTAGCTGTATCATCGTCAAATTACAACGTTTGGAAAATGTAAAGGAGATTAGTATGACTAAGTACATAATGGCGCTAGATGCTGGAACAACAAGTAATAGAGCGATTCTTTTTAACAAGAAAGGTGAAATTAAGTCAGTTGCCCAAAAAGAATTTACCCAATTTTTCCCACACCCAGGCTGGGTTGAACATGATGCTACAGAAATTTGGTCAACTCAATTAGGGGTTTGTACAGAAGCTATAGCAAAGCTTGGTATCGATTCTAAAGATATAGAGGCAATTGGTATAACAAACCAAAGAGAAACAACTATAATTTGGGATAAAAAAACTGGAAAGCCAGTCTATAATGCAATCGTTTGGCAATGCAGAAGAACAGCTGATATGGCAGACAAACTTGTAGAAGATGGCTATCGTGAAATGATTCAAAATAAGACAGGCCTTGTAGTGGATCCATATTTTTCAGCAACAAAGATAAGATGGATACTCGATCATATAGAAAATGGGCAAGAAAGAGCTGAAAATGGAGAGCTTTTGTTTGGGACAGTTGACACATGGCTAATCTATAACCTAACTCGTGGAAAAGTTCATGTAACAGACTATACCAATGCTTCAAGAACAATGTTATTTAATATCCATACCCTAGAATGGGATGATGAACTTTTAGAAATGCTAAATATACCTAGGTGCATACTTCCAGAAGTAAAACCATCAAGCTTTGTATATGGTAATACTTTCCCAGGATATTTCAATGGTGAAATTCCTATAGCAGGAATTGCAGGTGACCAACAAGCAGCTTTATTTGGACAAACATGCTTTAACCCTGGAGATGCCAAAAATACTTATGGAACAGGTGCTTTCTTACTTATGAATACGGGAAAAGAAGCAGTAAAAAGTGACAATGGCTTAGTTACAACTATAGCTTGGGGGCTTGAAGAAGGAAAAGTAAGCTATGCCCTAGAAGGTTCAATCTTCGTGGCTGGTTCTGCTATCCAATGGTTAAGAGATCAACTTAGGATAGTTGATGCTGCTGATGATACAGAATATATGGCTACAAAAGTAGATGATACCAACGGATGTTATGTAGTTCCAGCCTTTACAGGACTTGGTGCTCCATACTGGGATCCTTATGCAAGAGGAACAATTGTGGGTATATCAAGGGGAACGAGTAAGTACCATATAGTTAGGGCAACACTTGAATCTCTAGCCTATCTTACAAATGATGTCTTAACAGCTATGGCGAAAGATTCAGGAGAAAGTCTAAAAGAATTAAAAGTAGATGGTGGAGCAAGTGCTAATAATTTCTTAATGCAATTTCAAGCAGATATGATTCAAACCAAGGTAGAAAGACCAGAAACACTTGAAACAACAGCTCTAGGTGCATGCTACTTGGCAGGACTCGCTGTAGGATTTTATAAAAATCTAGATGAGATAAAAGAAAATAGATTAGTAGATAAAGAATTTATTCCAGAAATATCCAAAGAAGAAAGGGATAAGAAGGATAGAAACTGGCAAAGGGCTATGCAAAGAGCTTTTGGATGGGCTAATCATTTTGAAGAATAGTTTACAAAATCTAAAATTTAGAGTATACTACAAATAAGAATAATATACGAAAGAGAAAGCGAGTTAAAGTTAGCCTTACTTTAACTTGCTTTTTTTATTACTTAAAAGGAGAAATAAATGTTTGATGCAATAATTATTGGTGGTGGAGTTACAGGTACATCCATAGCCTACAATTTATCAAAGAAAAAGGGAAAGTTTCTATTAATAGAAAAAAATGAGGACTTATGTACAGAAACATCAAAGGCAAATTCTGGTATCTGCCATGGTGGATATGATGCGAAGCCTGGTTCTATGAAAGCTAAAATGAATGTTTTAGGAAATCATATGATGGAAGAGATTAGTAAGAAACTATCCTTTCCTTATAAAAAAATAGGAACTCTAGTTTTATGCCACAGTGAAGCTGATATGGATAAGCTTCAAAAACTTTATGACCAAGGTATAGAAAATGGTGTTTCTGGTATGAAGATTTTAAATAGGCAAGAAGTTTTAGAGCTTGAGCCAAATGTAACAGATGATGTAGTAGCAGCCTTATTTTGTGAGGAAGCAGGAATTTTAGATCCATTTTTGATGACTATAGCTTTTGGTGAAGTTTCAAATATAAATGGTGTTGATTATGTTTTCAATGAAAAAGTTATAGACACAATAAGAGAAGATGATTATTGGATAGTTAAAACTGAAAAAAATACATATAAGACAAAGACTATTGTAAATGCAGCTGGAATTCATTCTGATGAAATTCATAATAAGGTCTCAGATGAAAAATACGAAATAAGGGCAAGACGTGGTGAGTACTTACTCTTAGACAAAGATTCTAAAGGTTTTGTAAAACATGTTATGTTTAACCTTCCAACTGAAAAAGGTAAGGGAATACTTGTTTCACCAACCATAGATGAAAATACCTTAGTAGGACCTACATCAGACTTTATAGACGATAAGGAAGACAAAAGATCTACTAGAGAGCATATAGAAGAAGTTATAGAAAAATCAAATGATACTGTTAAAAATGTACCGGTAAGAATGGTAATAACATCATTTTCTGGAAACAGGGCACATGAAAAGGGTGAAGACTTTATTCTAAAAGAAAGCCTTGATGGATTCTTTGATTGTATAGGTATAGAATCTCCTGGTCTTACTTCAGCACCAGCTATAGGAGATTATATGGCAAATCTTGTAAGTGAGAAACTAAAATTAGAAGAAAAAGAAAATTTCATTTATGATAGAAAGCCAACACCAAAAACAAGTGAAATGAGCCTAGAAGAGCATGATGCCTTAATCAAAAAAGATAAGAGATATGGAAAGATAATCTGTAGGTGTGAATCCGTCACAGAAGGAGAGATAGTGGATGCTATAAACAGACCACTTGGAGCAAGGACTGTAGATGGAGTTAAAAGAAGAGTTAGAGCTACTGCTGGAAGATGCCAAGGAGGATTCTGCTTACCAAGAGTTATGGAAATTTTAGCAAGAGAACTTGATATACCATATGATAATGTAGTTAAAAATGCTAAGGGTTCATACTATATAAGAGGACATGTAAAGTAAGGAGAAAATAATGAAAGATTATGAATTAGTAATAATAGGTGGAGGTCCTGCAGGACTTGGTGCTGCAGTTAAAGCCTATGATGAAGGAATAAAAAACATACTAGTAGTAGAAAGAGATGAAATGCTTGGGGGAATATTAAACCAATGCATACATAATGGATTCGGTCTACATAGGTTTAAAGAAGAACTTACAGGTCCTGAATATGCCCAAAGATTTATAGATGAAGTTAAAAAAAGAGATATAGACTTACTTTTAAATACCATAGTAGTTGATTTTAGGGAAGATAAGACTATAAGTCTTATGAATGAAGAAAATGGTATGTTTACACTAAAACCAAAGGCAGTTATTCTTGCAATGGGTTGTAGAGAAAGGCCAAGGGGAGCATTAAATATACCGGGAAGCCGTCCGGCAGGGGTATACTCTGCTGGTACAGCTCAAAGAATGATAAACCTAGAAGGATATATGCCAGGGAAAAAAGTGGTGATTTTAGGTTCTGGTGATATAGGATTAATCATGGCAAGAAGGATGACGCTTGAAGGAGCAGAAGTTAAATGTGTTGCAGAAATTATGCCATATTCTGGAGGATTAAAAAGAAATATAGTTCAATGCTTAGATGACTTTAATATTCCTCTTTACTTTAATACAACTATATCCTCTATAGAGGGAGTTGATAGGGTTACAGGTTGTACACTTTCAAAGGTTGATAAAAATATGAAAGTAATACCAGGAACTGAAAAACACTTTGATTGTGATACAATACTTCTTTCAGTAGGACTTCTTCCAGAAAATGAACTTACAAAAGAAGCAAATATAGAAATAGACCCAAAGACTAAAGGGGCAGTTGTATCAGATAGGCTAATGACAAGTGTTGATGGAGTCTTTGCAGCAGGAAATGTCCTTCATGTACATGATTTGGTAGATTATGTTACAGAAGAGAGTGAACTTGCAGGAAAATCAGCAGCAGCCTATATAAAAAATGAATTCAAAAAATCAAAAGAAAAGCCAATTTACCTTAAGGCTGGAGATGGAATATCATACACCCTTCCTCAATATATAAACAAGGATACAATGGCAGATGAAGCCATAATAAGATTTAGGGTAAACAATGTTTATCAAAAAAGAATCCTAAAAATGTTTGTAGATGGTAAGGAAGTAGCCAAAAAAAGAAAACTAGTTTACGCTCCCGGTGAGATGGAAAATCTCATACTTAAAAAGAAAGATCTTGGAGAAGATGCTAGTAATATAGAAATAAAATTGGAGGAAATATGAAAAAAGAATTAACCTGTATAAATTGTCCTCTAGGATGTAATGTGATAGTAACTATGGATGATAAGGGAGAAATACAAGATATCACAGGAAATACTTGCAAAAGAGGAGAAATATATGCAAGAAATGAAGTTAAGAATCCTGTAAGAATGGTAACTTCAACTGTTAAAGTCATTGGAGGAAAACTATATTCTGTTCCAGTAAAAACAAGTGATGCTATAGCAAAAGATAAGATGAAAGAGGCAATGTATGAGATAAACAAGGCAAGTATCAAGGCACCTGTTCATATTGGAGATGTAGTAGTAAATAATATAGCAAATACAGGCATAGACCTTATAGCAACAGCAAATAGAAAATAAAATAAAAATATCAAGACTTCAAACTTTATGTTTGAGGTCTTTTTTTGTGTAAAAAATTAATAAAAACTTTAGTAAATTATTATTCCGAGTTCCTTTAAACAAATATTATAATCAAAATATTAATTAAAATTTTGCTATGAACAAATGATAAGGTGAATTTCTCCTTGCGAGAAAAAGTATGTATTAATTAAATTTCAATCTGTAATACCATATAGAAAGAGGGAGGATATGATTTGGAAAAAGTTAGAAAATAGGAGTCTTTATCTAATAGAGCTTCTTGAAAGAAAGCCTATTAATGAAGATATATTATTAGATCAGTTAAAAATTAGCAAGAAAACATTATCAAACGACATAAAACAAATAAATAAAAAATTAGAGCATTGTGCTTTCATCAACATCAAACATAAGGAAATTTCCCTATATGTATATGATTATAAAAGATACAAAAAATCTTTAAATAAAATTAGAAAAGAAGAGGAAAGCTTCAATAATGAGAAATATAGACTTATTTATATTATAAAAAACTTATTTGAAAATAAGACTGTGACTATGGGGGATCTTTCATTTGAGATGATAATCTCAAAAACTACCTTAAATAAGGATATTGAGAAAGTAAATAAACTTATGGATTCTTACAATATAAGGATAGCCGGAAGACCTAATGTAGGCATTGGAATTCTTGGTGAAGAAATAGATATTAGAAACTTTGTTATAGAAAATTGTTACAATGAAATTTTTAGGCAAAATAAAGACACTAGACTTGTTTCAGAAATTATTAGAAAAGCCTTGTCCCCTTATTTAGTAGATGAGGAAACCCTTGACAGGATGAAGATATTTCTCAATGTATCCATAGTAAGGATTAGAAATAATTTTTATATTAATAGGCTTGATAAGGACTATTCATACAATCTTAAGGGCCTTATTAAAGATATAGGGGAAGATATAAAAAACAGAGTTGAAAAAGTTATAGGTCTTAAGCTAAGTGATGATGAACTTAAATTTATAACAGTTCCTTTGAGGGGAATGAGAACTCCTCTTATTATTACAAGTATTTCAGATATTGAAATAGGTCAGGATATACAAAATCTTATAAGTGAAATTTTTACATCTATTAAAAGGCAGATGGATCTTGATGTTGATCTTGGAAAAGTTACTAAGGATTTTAACTACCACATTTATTTTCTTCTTAATAGAATAAAGCTTGACTATAAGATTGATAATAGCCTAAATGAAGAAATTAAAAAAGAATATAGGGTGGCATACAAGATGGCAGAAATTGCAGCTAAAGTTATAGAAAATAAACTTGAAAAGACTGTAAATGAGTCGGAAAAATCCTACCTTGCCTCCTACTTTCAAATATATATAGTAGAAAAACTCGACCTTGTAAATAAAAATGCTTTTAAGATAGCGATTTTTACGACAGATGAGATAAATGACCTGTCTTTAAAAAGAAAATTGAAGGCAGGAGATATAAATGATGACTTATCTATTTCTATAATCGATGATATTTCTATTGACTTATCAGGCTATGATCTTCTTATTACGGATAGGGATGTAGATACTGAGATTAGTCAAATATCTGGAAAGGACATCTATAAGATTTCAAAGATTAGAGAAAGAATAGAGGACTTAAGAGAAAAGAAAAATATGATTTTAAACAATAGGTTTTTAAAGTCAGTTTTTTTAAACAACTTGGATGAAGAAAAGTTATTTTTAATTAAAGGTAAGGATTTTAAGAAAAATCTTTACTATATGCTTGATTCCTTAATTGATAAAAATCTAGTAGATGAAGATTTTAAGGAAAGAATTATAAAAAGAGAAAAGATCTCTTCAACTATATTTTCTAGGGGAGTAGCCTTTCCTCATACTAAGTCAAATAAGTTGAGTGTAGCCTTGGGAATTAATGAAAAGGACTATCCTAATTTGATATTTTTAGTAGGAGTTCCAGAAAATTTAGATGAAGTCTTGGTAAAACTTTATGATGAGATTGTTACGATTGCTAATGATGATAAGCTTGTTGAGAAAATTTCTAAGATAAAATCTTATCCAAAATTGATGGAGTTTTTTATCAAGGAAACAGAATTGTTTAGGTGAGGAGAAAAAATGTCTAATTTTGTATACTTAGGTATCTTTATACTTTCTATGTATCTTTTACAATACTTTTTTACTTTTTTACAAATGAACTCCTTTAGGGATTATTTTAATAAGTATATAAAAGATGGAAAGGTAGCTATAGGCATAAAAAAGGGAGCTATAAGGGCTGGTGCCATAGTTATGTTTTCTGTAGATGAGTTAGGAAATATTAAAAAATATGCTTATATCCATGGGGTATCGGTATTTGCTAGGTTTAAGGAAAAAGATCTATTTAGGAATGCAAATATCAAGGACTTGGATGAAGAAATTTTAAATGAATTAAAAATTGAAAAAAATATAAGACTTGCCATTTTAAATGCCAGGAACAATTTTATAAAGGCAGAAAATGGTGAAGAAATAAAAATGGAAAAATCGCCTCTACAAAAAGCTTTTGGCTTTTTTAGAAATAGAAAATAAAAAGGAGAGAATTTATGGATTTTTTAGTAAATCTTGCCCAATCATTTATTGGTTTATTTGAAATGGGTGCAGAAACTTTAGTAGGTTGGATGACTTCTATAGTACCTAAGGTACTTTTACTTTTAGTATTCATGAATGCGTTAATTGCACTTATTGGAGCTGAAAGGGTTAACAAATTTGGTAAATTATGCTCGAAAAACAAAATCTTAGCTTATGGTGTTTTACCTTTCGTATCAGCCTTTATGCTAGGTAACCCAATGGCTTTATCAATGGGTAAGTTCTTGCCTGAGGCACAAAAACCTTCATATTATGCATCAGCAGCTTACCACTGCCATACAAACAACGGAATATTTCCTCACATAAATCCAGGTGAATTATTCGTATGGTTAGGTATAGCTCAAGGTGTTGAAAAACTAGGATTATCTACAGTTCCTTTAGCTATAAGATATATGCTTGTAGGTTTAGTTATGAATTTTTTATCAGGATGGATTACAGACTTTACAACAAAATTTGTTGAAAAACAACAAAATATTAAATTAAAAAGAGCAATAGATGTGGAGGTACACAATGAATAAGATAAGGATTGAAAAAGGTCATGCAGGCTTTGGTGGTCCATTAGAAATTGGACCAGAAGGTGAAAAAAATACACTTTTATATATAACAGGTGGAGGAGCAAAACCTGAAATAGTTGATAAAATTGTTGAACTTACAGGGTGTGAGGCTGTAAATGGCTTTAAAACTTCAGTTCCAGAAGAAAATATATTTGCTGTAATAATAGACTGTGGTGGAACACTAAGGTGTGGAATATATCCTAAAAAAGGAATTCCAACTATAAATATAATGGCAACTGGAAAATCTGGTCCCTTAGCAAAATATATAACAGAGGATATATATGTGTCTGATGTTGGACTTAATCAAATAAAAGCTCTTGGAGAAAGTGAAGCTAAAAAAGCTAGTCCAAAAGAAGAAGCTAAAGAAGATAAGTCTAAAGTTACTTATTCATCAGATAAAAAGGTTTCAGAAACTCTAGCAGAACAATCTGGAAATTCCTTTATACAAAAAGTAGGTATGGGAACAGGTAGAGTTATAGATATATTCTTCCAAGCAGGTAGAGATTCTGTTCAAACTGTAATAAGTACGATCCTTCCATTCATGGCCTTTGTATCTATGTTGATAGGTATAATCCAAGGTTCAGGATTTGGTAACTGGTTTGCAAAACTTCTTATTCCACTTGCAAACAATATAGTAGGTCTTGTAATATTGGGGCTTGTTTGCTCACTTCCAGTGCTTTCAGCACTACTAGGACCTGGAGCTGTTATAAGCCAAGTTATAGGAACCTTAATAGGTAGTGAAATTGCAAGAGGAAACATTGCACCTAATCTTGCACTTCCAGCACTATTTGCTATAAATACACAAAACGCTTGTGACTTTATTCCAGTAGGTTTAGGCCTTGCAGAAGCAGAAAAAGAAACAGTAGAAGTTGGTGTAGTATCTGTAATGTATTCAAGATTTCTAATAGGTGTACCAAGGGTAATAGTAGGATACTTAGCATCATTTGGACTTTATTAGAAAAAAGATAGGGATTATTGATGAAAACAATTTATGAAAACAAAGTAAAGGCTCAAGGAGACTTGGTTGAAGAATTTGGCAGTGAAATGCTCATTTTCTTTGGCGATAATGCACCTGATACTTTAAAAGATTATTGCCATCTTATAGATATAAAAAAAGTAGATGGAGAAATTAAGGTAGGCGATTATTTTGAAGTCGATGGATTAAAAGCAAAGATTCTTGCTGTAGGAGAAGAAGCTCAAAGAAATCTTGAGAATTTAGGACATTTAACAGTTAATCTTTCAGCAAATGTTGAAGACTTACTTCCAGGGGCCATAGTTTGTGAGAGTTTAGATATTATAAAGGTTGAAATAGGATCAGAGATTAAAATAGTGGAGGAATAATATGTCTTGGTTAGGTTTAGAAAATAAAATAGTAATAGTAACAGGAGCAGCTACAGGAATTGGAAAGGCTGTAACAGAAGGATTAATAGAAGCAGGTGCTAAGGTTGTAGCATGTGATATTAATAGTGAAAAACCAGAATTTAAGGGAGAAAGTGAAAATAATCTCCTTTATCAAATCTGTGATGTTACAAAAAGAGAAGATGTGAAATCTTCGGTTAAAGCTGCAGTTGATGAATTTGGAACACTTGATGTTATAGTAAATAATGCTGGAATTAATATTCCAAGACTTCTTGTAGATCCTAAGAAGGAAGATAGCGAATACGAATTAGATGATAAGGTATTTGATAAGGTTGTAAATATCAATCTTAAAGGTTTATTCTACTGTGCTCAAGAAGCGGCAAGAGTTTTTGTTAAAGAAAATTCGGGTGTAATTATAAATATGTCATCTGAATCAGGTCTGGAAGGAAGCGAAGGGCAATCAATTTATGCTGCAAGCAAAAATGCTGTAAATTCATTTACAAGATCTTGGTCAAAAGAACTTGGAAAATATGGAATTAGGGTTGTAGGTGTAGCACCTGGAATACTTGAAGCTACTGGACTTAGAACCATTTCTTATGAAACTGCTCTAGCTTATACAAGAGGTATTACAGTTGAAGATCTAAGAAAAGGATACTCTTCAACAAAAACAACCCCATTAGGAAGAAGTGGAAAACTTTCAGAAGTAGCAAACCTAGTATCATTTTTAGCAAGTGATAGAGCATCATATATCCATGGTGTAACTATAAATGTTGCTGGTGGTAAGACTAGAGGATAACAACTTGTATTATTAAAATTTAAATAATATGACACACTTGAGACAATAGAATATAAAAAGATAAAAAGCGGATGATTTACTAAGGTTTTGCTTTTTATCTTTAATTAAGGAGTAATTATGAAAACTTTAACATTTGTAGGATGTGGAATGATGGCTTCAGCCTTATCTATACCAGCCCATGACAATGGACACAAAATAAGACTTGTAGGGACACATATTGACAAGGACATAGTAAAAGAAGGTAAAAAAAGCCAATACCATATAAGCTTAAAAAGACAACTTTCCCATGATACAGAATTTTACTATATAGAGGAATTAGAAAAAGCCCTTGATGGGGCAGATGCAGTAATATGTGGGGTTTCATCTTTTGGTGTAGATTGGTTTTTAGAAGAGGTTTATCCGAAAATAAATCCAGAAGTTCCAGTTTTATCAGTAACAAAGGGAATGATTAATAACTCTGATGGAAGCATAATAACTTATCCAGAATATTGGATGCAAAAATTAGAAGAGAAAGGAATCAAAAGAGAGATAAATGCTGTTGGCGGACCTTGTACTTCATATGAGCTTGCTGATAAGCACCAATCTCTAGTAGGATATTGTGGAAATAGGATTGAAGAATTAAAGATGTTTAGAGAAATCTTTGGCACAGATTACTACCATATTTCTTTATCAACAGATATAAGGGCAGTCGAGCTTTCAGTAGCACTTAAAAATGCCTATGCTCTTGCTGTATCCCTTTCAGTAGGTATAGCAGAAGTTGAAGAAGGTAAGGAAGGAGTAAACCACTATAATCCACAAGCAGCACTTTTTACCCAAGCAAGTCGTGAAATAGGGGAGCTTTTAGAAGTTTATAATGGGGATAGAAACCAATTAGAACTTGGAATAGGTGACTTGTATGTAACAATATATGGTGGAAGAACAAGAAAAATAGGGACTCTTCTAGGTAGGGGTATAAGCTTTGATAAAGCAATGGAAACTCTCAAAGGAGTAACTCTTGAATCAGTAGTTATAGCAAAGAGAATGGGAGAAAGTATTAATAAATTAGGAGAAGATGGAAAGATAAATCCAGAGCACTTCCCACTTCTTATGCATGTATATGATTTAATTGCAAATGAAAAGAAGGTCAATATACCTTGGGAAAAATTTAATTTAGACGATTTTGAAAATTGAGGAAGTGCAAAATGACTGAAAGTGTTGGGAAAAATAAAAATAAATTAACTACTAGCTTTCAAGAAAAGTTCCAAAAATTTGGAGGTTTTTTGTCAGGAATGGTAATACCAAATATAGGAGCTTTTATAGCCTTTGGTCTTATAACTGCCATATTTTTGGAAACAGGTTGGTACCCAAATGAAAAAATAGCTAAACTTATTTCCCCACTTCTACAATATCTTCTACCAATGATGATTGGCTATACTGGTGGAGAGATGATTTATGGTAAAAGAGGGGCAGTAGCAGGTGCAACTGTTACCCTCGGTCTTATTGTAGGTGGTGGAGATGTAGCAATGTTTTTAGGTGCTATGATAATGGGACCTTTAGGTGGTTTTATAATCAAAAAATTCGATGACTTGGTAAAAGATAAGATACCTGAAGGATTTGAAATGATTGTAAATAACTTCTCTTTGGGAATTGTTGGGGGGATTATTTGTATACTTTCATATATTTTTGTTGGTCCTTTAATGCAATCGATTACCAATATCTTGGCAGGAGGAGTTTCTTGGATTATAGATAGAGGAATCTTACCTTTATCAGCAATCTTTATAGAACCTGCAAGAGTATTGTTTTTAAATAACGTAATAGATCACGGTATAATGGCACCTCTTGGACTTGAACAAGCACAAAGTCAAGGTTTTTCATCTTTATTTATGATAATACCAAACCCAGGAATTGGTCTTGGAATACTTTTAGCATATTATATATATGCAAAAGGCGAGATGAAAGATGCAGTTCCATCAGCAATACTTATTCATTTCTTTGGTGGAATCCATGAGATATTTTATCCATTTGTACTAGCCAATCCATTCCTAATTTTAGCTGATATAGCTGGAGGAATAGCAGCTATTATAATCATGCAAATTACAAATTATGGAACAACTTATACACCATCTCCTGGATCTATAATATCAGTTTTAGCCTTAACGCCAAAGGGACATTATCTTGGGGCAATTCTAACAGTTGGAATATCATGCATTGTGACTTTTTTGGTAGCAGCATTTTTTGTTAAGAAAGCATATAAAAATTATGAAGAGCCAGATGAAGAGATTATTTTTGAAGATTTTCCAAGAACTTTTGGAAAAAAGATAAATGGACCTATTAGAAAGATTGTAGTAGCATGTGATGCAGGTATGGGCTCATCTGCTATGTCTGCTTCATCTTTAAGAAAGAAATTAAAAAATGCAGGATTAAATGTAGAGGTAATCCATTCTGCTATAGCGAATATTCCATCTGATGTAGATCTTATAGTAACTCATGTTGAACTTACAGAAATTGCTAAAAAGGCAAAGCCTAACAAAGCTCATATTTCTATATCATCATATATAAATCCTAAAGAATTCAATGATATTGAAAATCTTATAAGGAAAAATCATGAGGAAAACAAATCTTATATAATAGATGAAAAAGAAGAAGTAGTTGAAGTAAAGACAAATAACAATTCAGATATTCTGGATTTAGAAAATATAATAATAGATGAATCTATAAAGGATAGAGATACTTGTCTTAATTTAATAAATAAAAAATTTGTAGAAGGAGGCTATACTACGCCAAGATATCTAGATGGTCTTTATGCCAAAGAAGAAGAATTTAATACTAATATGGGAAATGGACTTGCCATACCACATGGTTCATTTGATTATAAGAGTGAGATACTTAAGACTGATCTTGTTCTAATTATAAATAAAAATGGTATAGAATGGAATGGTTCAAATGTCAAACTTGTAGTAGGAATAGCTGGAAAAGGCGATGAGCACCTTGATATATTGGCAAAGATTTCTACTGAATTTGATACAGAAGAAAAGGTAGATGATTTTGTAAAGATAGGTAATCCTGCAAAAATAAAAGAAATTCTTGAAAATAAGGAGAGGAAATAAGTTATGAAACTAATAATTGATGATGGAAATATCGAAAATATAAAAGAAATCTATGAATACTTCGAAGTAGATGGGGTTACAACAAACCCCTCTATCCTTGCAAAGCAAGGCAAAAATCCCAAAAACGTCTTAAAAGAGATAAGAGAATTTATAAAAGATGATGAGCTTCATATACAAGTCTTATCAAATAAGGCAAGTGATATTGAAAAAGAAGCTAGAATTATTGTGAAAGAATTTGGAGAGAATACCTTCATTAAGATTCCTTCAAACAAGGAAGGTTTTAAGGCTATGAGAAATCTTGTAAAAGAGGGGATAAATGTGACAGCAACAGCAATCTATTCACCAATGCAAGCCTTCCTTGCAATGAAAGCTGGAGCAAAATACGTAGCCCCTTATGTAAATAGGATAGATAATCTTGGCTATGATGGACTTTACACAGTAAAAAAAATCCAAAATATAATAGATACAAATGGATTTGATACAGAGATTTTAGCAGCAAGCTTTAAAAACTCAAACCAAGCCCTATCCCTTATAGAATACGGCATAGGAGCCCTAACTTGCTCAGCAGATGTAATAAGAAAATTTGTAGACGATAGAAATGTTGACAAGGCAGTTGATGACTTTGCTAAAGACTTTGAAAAATTGGATAATATAAAAAAAACCATGATAGATTACCTATCATAAAAGAAAAAGAACTGTAAGTTAAAACTTGCAGTTCTTTTTCTTTTATCTTACTAAGATACCACTTACTTAATTTTGGTAATTTGACTTAGTATCAAGTAAGTTTAAGATTCTTACTATAATTAAATATTCTATCTAACATAGGAGACTCTATGCATAAGGCCTTCATCAATTCAATCCCAATTTTGATAGAGCTTTTATTTCACTTCGTTCGATGTAAATCTTGAATTTAAATTAATTTTAGAGATTGACTATACTTTGACATTAAGTGAATAAAACATTTATTACTTCGACTGTAAGGAGAAGTCTCAGTGAAATGAATAATGTTGCTATGACAATCTTAAAACCTATATCTAATAGTTATTACATAAAAGTTTTTACTTTTCATCGATGTAATCAAAAATTTGTATACGATAGAAACGTTGATATAGTTGTGGATATCTTTTTTAAGAATTTAAAAAATTGGTGATAGCAAAAGTACTGTAGTCCAGATAAAGTATAAAAATTGTGACTATAAACTTTATATGATATTATATAGTAAACAAAGTATTGAACTAAAAAGTAGAAATAATATGAAAAATTTAAATTTGAAATTTTTACAAATATCACTAGTAATGATTGTCATTTCTTATATTATATGTTCTGCATTAGATTTTGTTTTTTTTGAATTTAGAATATTTAGATATTGGTGGATGATTTTAATAGCTATTTTTGAAATTGTAGCAATAAAAAGGGAAAAAGCTAAACTACTAAGTAAATAATACATTATTATAAGTAATTTAACTTTATTTTTTTATCCTTAATTATAGCTCTATAAACTCCCACTTCCCATCTTGGTATACTGCACAAGAGTTTGTTCCGTCTTTTGGAAGGGTGGTGGATCCTGGATTTATTACATTGATTCCATCAATATTATCCATTACTTTTATGTGACTATGCCCAAAAAGTAGGGTATCAGCTCCAAACTCTTTGGCTCTTTTCACTCTTTCATCAAGGCTTTCTTCATAGCCGTGAACTGCGTAAATTTTTACTTCACCAAAGTCTAGAAATCTTTCTTTTGTGTATATATCAGCTTCTGTAACCATACAGTCTACATCACTATCACAATTTCCCCTAATATAAATTATATCCAATCTCTTTAAAAACTCTGCCAATTCCTTTGGCTTATAAGTTTCATGGACAGGGTTTCTTGGGCCATGATATAGTACATCGCCTAAGTGTATTATCTTATCGCATTTTCCTAATTTTTCTAAGGCCTTTTTAGTATAAAAAAGTGACCCATGTGTATCAGAAATTACTCCTATTTTCATAAATCTCCTTTCAAATCTTGTATCACATTAAATTTACTTACAAATTTATTATATCAAAAAAGCCCTCGCAAAATTATTTGCGAAAGCTTTATCCTTAATCTTCTTTTTTCTCGGATTTTTTTATAAATTCATTTATATCCTTTTTGTTGACTCTTGTGATACCAGAGTGTTCAGTATCAAATTTGTTTGAATTGATTTTTTCACCTGACTCATCTTCCATAACTTCAATTACTCTATTTCTACAAAAACTTCCTTGGCAAAATCCCATTCCACACCTAGTACGTCTTTTTATTGCATCAAAGCTAAGGGTTGGTATGCCTCGATTCATTGCATCTCTTATGGTAGATTCTTTTACTTGCTCGCACCTACATACAAGTCTTTCGTCTTCTCCTAGTGGAAGGTCAATCTTTTCTTTTACCTTGTTAAAGTCTTCTAATTCTTTGTATTCTATTATTGGTTTTCTATAAGGATTATAGTCTGGATCATCTTCAAGTTCAAGTCCCAAGTCTTTTAATATTTCTTCAACTATTTTTGCAATCTCAGGAGATGAGGTTATTCCTGGAGATTGGATTCCTACTACATTTATAAAGCCATCAGTTTCAGTATTTTCTATTATAAAATCCCCTGTTGATGATGCAGGGCGAAGTCCTGTAAAGGATCTTATAAATTCTTTTAAATCAATTACATCTTTCTTTACAGATTTTTGACTTAGTTTATAGATTTCTACAAGTCTTTCTATATGGGTTCCAAGGTCAATTTCTTCCTCATCTATAGCATCAGGACCTAGTAAAAGATTATTGTGATAGGTTCTTGTTACTAGGATTCCCTTAGATTTTGGAGATGGAGTTTGAAATAGGACTTGTTTAATCCTATCTCCAGTCCCTTTTTGCATAATAAGGTATTCACCACTTCTAGGGTGGATATCAAAATCAGTTTTCGTTATCATAGAGGATACTTTAGCTCCATTAAGACCTGATGCATTTATTACGAAATGTCCCTTATAAGACTTACCATCTTTTGTTTTAAGCTTGAAAGTGTTGTTTTCTTTTTTGATATCAACTACTTCACTTTGAAGTTTAAGCTCTGTTTTATTTTCTATGGCATTTTCCATTAAGGCTATAACATACTCATAAGGAGAACAAACTCCAGCGCCCTTACAATATAGGGCAGATATGGCTTCATCTGATACATTTGGTTCAAGTTCTCGAAGTTTTTCTTTACCTATTATCTCCAAATCATCTAGTCCATTACGAATACCCATTTTATAGAGTTTTTCTAAGATTTTTTCACCTTCTTGATTAAAGGCTAAGACTAAGGATCCATTTTCCAAAAATCCAAAGTTTAGCTCTTTGTTTAATTCTTTAAACTGAACTCTTCCAGGATAGCATATCCTGCCCCTAAGTTCATCATGACTTTCTGCATAACCCCCATGAACTATAGCAGAGTTTGCTTTACTTGCTCCCATAGATACATCTAT
The DNA here is from genome assembly GCF_013371425.1 of Anaerococcus faecalis. Classification (NCBI taxonomy): domain Bacteria; kingdom Bacillati; phylum Bacillota; class Tissierellia; order Tissierellales; family Peptoniphilaceae; genus Anaerococcus; species Anaerococcus faecalis. Next base: position 34,499 of record NZ_JABVBA010000009.1, on the reverse strand, counting down.
TTCTTTTTCAAGTACAAGAATTTTAAGTTTGTATCTTGATAGGCGTCTTGCTATAGATGCTCCACTTACACCAGCACCTATTATTATCAAATCATACATTTTATCTTTCTTTCTAACTATTAAAATATGAAGTTATATACTATTACTGCTATTATTGCTCCAATTATTGGTCCAACTACAGGTATCCAAGCATATCCCCAATTAGGGTCGGTTTTGTTTTTAAAAGGTAGGACTGCAAAAGCAATTCTAGGTCCTAAATCTCTTGCAGGATTTATTGCATAACCTGTAAGACCACCCAAACTCATACCTATAGAAACTATAAGACCATATACAAAAATTTTATCTACTCCTGCCATACCTGCACCATCAACATTGCCAAACCCTATTATAGCAAAAACTAAAACAAAGGTTCCAATAATTTCAGATAGTAAGTTTCTAAATGTGTTTGGAATAGATGGAGCTGTACAAAATGTTCCCCTAACTAATTCAGGATTGTCACTTGTTGCATCATAGTGGTCTTTATATAAAATATAGACCAATACTGCTCCACAAAATGCACCAGGAATTTGTCCTAATATGTAAAAAGGAACACTTGCCCATTCAATACTACCATTTAAGGCAAGTGCTATGGTTAAGGCTGGATTAAAGTGGGCTCCTGTAAGTGAACCAAATATACATGCTGGAATCATAACAGCAAGACCCCAAGCTATGGTTATTTGAATTGAACCTCCACCTTTTTGTCCACTTTTATTTAAGGAAACATTTGCAACAACTCCAGAACCTAAAAGTATCAATATCATGGTTCCGAAAAATTCACCTAATACTATATCTCTCATATACTCCTCCTTCTAAAGTATTATCCAAATATAAAAAAGCAACAAAAATAGATTCTGTTGCTCTTGCTCTTTGTATATTCGGATGTGAAAATGTTTATATTTATATTATAGCATAAATAAAAAGCTTGTTCAAATTTTTTGATAAATTTACATAAGCATATTTTTAGCCTATAATGATAACAGAAAAAAAGGAGATAATATGGAAAAAGATACAATAATTAACTATATAAAAGACTTATGTACAACACCTTCACCTACAGGTTTTACTAAAAAATGTGAAAAATATTTGATAGATGAATTTGAAAAATTAGGCTATAGACCTTATCAAAATAACAAGGGAAATGTCATAGTTCCTATAAGTGAAAAATCTAGTAATAATGATGGTTTGATTTTATCAGCTCACATAGATACCTTAGGTCTTATGGTAAGAAGTATAAAAGAAAATGGATGTTTACAGGTTACAACTTTGGGTGGTTTTCCCTTAAATTATGCAGAATTTGAAAATGTTAAAGTTTTTACGAGAGAAGGTAAGGAGTATAGTGGAGTTTTCAGACTAAATGAGGCAAGTGTTCATGGATCAGATTTCCCAAGGACTTCAAAAAGGGAATTTGAAGATATGGAAGTTGTTTTAGATGAACTTGTTAAAGATGATAAAGATGTTGAAAAATTAGGAATATTTGCAGGTGACTTTATAGCTCTTGATCCAAGATTTAAATATTCAAATGGTTTTATTAAATCCCGTCACCTAGATGACAAGGCCTCAAGTGGAGTTCTTTTAGCTCTTGCTAAGGAAATCAAGGAAAAAAACATAGAATTTAATAGAAATATCTATATGATGTTTACAGTATTCGAAGAGGTTGGTCATGGGGCTAGTGCAGGCCACCCAAAGGGCGTTAGAGATATGATAGCTGTTGATATGGGAGTTGTATATAAGGATTTAAAGACAAAAGACTTTTTAGTTTCAATTTGTGCTAAGGACTCATCTGGTCCATATAATTATGATTTAACTAATGATTTGATAAGGATTGCAAAGGATATAGATATAGACTTTGCTATTGATGTTTATCCATTTTATGGTTCAGATGCATCGGCTGCTGTAAGCACTTATGATTATAGACATGCCTTAGTTGGAGCAGGTATTTCTGCCTCTCATGGCTATGAAAGAGTCCATGAGAAAGCCCTCCTATCCTTATTTGATTTATTAAAAACTTATATCACAAAATAAGTATACATTAATTTGTTAGTTTGATTTTTATGTGGACAGAAAAAACAATATCATATAAAATATAGGTGAGAAAAGCATATTAAATTTAAAGGGGGAGATATGAAAAGTAAATTTAAAACAGCCGCTGCAATTCTTGCACTTTCACTAGGTCTTGTTGCATGTGGTAAGAAAGATGATTCTAGCAATAAAGAATCTAATAATGCTAGTAATAGCTCAAAAGCTGAAGTATCAGCAACTATGGTAACAGACCAAGGTGGTATAAATGATAAGTCATTTAACCAATCATCTTATGAGGGACTTAAAGCCTACCAAGACGAAGGTAAGATTAAGTTTGATTATATAGAATCTCACAAGGATTCAGATTATCAACCAAACCTTGAATCAGCTCTTGATAGTAAATCTGATATTATCTTCACAGTTGGGTATGCTCTTTTTGATGCAACAAGCAAAGCTGCTGAAGAAAATCCAGAACAAAATTATGCAATAATTGATAATGAAAATTCAAAAAATCAAAAAAACTTACTTGGAATTACTTTTGCAGATCATGAAAATTCATTTTTGGTAGGTTATATAGCTGGCATGAAGACAGAGTCTAATAATGTTGGATTCGTTGGTGGTATGGAATCAGCTGTAATTGATAGATTCCAATATGGATTTATGGCAGGTGTTAAGCAAGCTGCAAGAGAAAAGGGAAAAGATATTGAAGTTCAAGTTCAATATGCAAACTCATATTCTGACCAAGCTAAGGGTAAAAATATTGCAAACCAAATGTATCAAAATGGTGCAGATGTAATCTTCCAAGCAGCTGGTGGTACAGGTATTGGTGTATTTGAAGCAGCAAAAGAAAACAATAAATACATTATAGGTGTTGATCGTGACCAAAAAGAAGAAGCTCCAGATAATATACTAGCATCAACTATAAAGGGTGTAGGCAAGGCAGTTCAATTAACAATTGACGACTACAAAGAAGGAAAGTTTAAGGGAGGAGAAACTGTATCTTACTCACTTAAAGATGGCGATGCTTTAGGTATTGCTTATGGGGATAATGACCTAGTTTCTAAAGAAGTAAAAGATAAGGTAGAAGATTTAAGAAATCAAATAGTTGATGGAAAAATTAAAGTTCCACAAAATGAAGAAGAATTTACTTCAATGGGTTATGATAAATAGGTAATTATATCAAAAAAAGAGTAGGAGAATTTAATATTCTCAAAGATTCGATAAAGTTAAGTTAAACTAAGCTTTACTAAGTTCATAAGTTTATAAATATATGACTTATTTCAAAAAGAGCTTTTCGATATCATTTAAAAATTGAGGGTAGTATTTAAGCTACTCTTTTTTTATAAATATTTAGAATATCTAAATTAGTAGTGAGGTATTATGGATAAGTATTTAGAAGAAAAACCACTAATCAGTTTGAAAAATATCCACAAAAGCTTTGGAGACAAAGAAGTCTTAAAGGGAGTAGACTTTGACCTTCACAAGTGCGAAGTCCATGCTTTATTGGGAGAAAATGGAGCGGGCAAGACTACCCTAATGAACATATTGTATGGGATGTTTGCTCAAACTGATGGAGAGATTTATATTAAAGGTGAAAAAATCATAAATAATTCACCGAAAAAGGCAATAAATCTTGGTATAGGAATGGTTCACCAACATTTTATGCTAATAGAAACCTTTAGCGTATGTGAAAATATAATATTAGGCTATGAGGGAAAAAACGCCCTTATAGATAGGAGAAAAGCAGAAGAAGATATTAAAAAACTCTCAGAAGATTATGGTCTTTATATAGATCCAAAGGCTTTAATTTCTGATATATCTGTAGGAAGCCAACAAAGAGTTGAAATCTTAAAGGCCTTATATCATGGGGCTGATATACTAATCTTTGATGAACCTACAGCAGTTTTAACCCCTCAAGAGATAAATGAATTTATAGAAATTGTTAACAGACTCACAGGTCTTGGAAAATCAATTATAATTATCACCCATAAACTTAGGGAAATTAAGGCTATGGCTGATACATGTACAATTATAAGAAGAGGAGAATTTGTAGACAAAGTAAAGGTAAGTGAAGTAGATGAAAATATTTTAGCTGAAAAGATGGTAGGTCGTGATGTAAGCTTTAATGTAAAAAAAGAATATATTAAACTAGGCAAGGAAATTCTTACTATAAAAGATCTTTGGGTTAAGGATAATAGGGGAGTTGATAAGGTAAAAGGACTCAATCTTTCTTTAAAACAAGGAGAAATCTTAGGTATAGCAGGTGTTGATGGTAATGGTCAAACGGAGCTTATAGATGCTCTAACTGGTATGAGAGAGATTCAAAAGGGGGAAATCATCCTAAAAGGAATTAATATAGCTGGAAAAAATCCAAGAGAAATTCTTGAGCTTGGAATGAATCAAATTCCAGAAGATAGGCAAAAAAGAGGTCTTATCTTAGAGTACTCTATTAAGGATAATTTAATTTTAGAAAAAGTAGATAGTACAGAATTTTCTAAAAATGGTATCCTAAATTTTGAAAAAATAGATGAAAATGCCAAAGATTTAATAGAAAAATTTGATGTAAGACCAAGAGATATAGATGAGAAAGTAGGAGCCTTATCTGGTGGAAACCAGCAAAAGGTAATTATAGCTAGGGAGATTTCAAATAATCCAGACCTTCTCATAGCAGCCCAACCAACTAGGGGACTTGATGTAGGTGCTATAGAATTTATCCATCAATATTTGGTAGAATTAAGAAATAAAGGTAAGGCAGTCCTACTTGTAAGTTTTCAATTAGATGAAGTTATGGATCTATCTGATAGGATAGGGGTTATCTATGATGGTCAAATAGTAGGAAGTCTAGATCCAAAAGAAACTGATGAATTTGAAATAGGAATACTAATGGCAGGAGGAAACAATGACTAAGAAGAAAATTGACAATAAAAATAGAAAGCTCTTTGCCAATTCTAAAATAGGCTTTACCTTAGTTTCTATAATCCTAGGTCTTTTGGTAGGAGCTATAGTACTAGCTTTTGCAGGATATAATCCGATTGACGCTTATATAAATCTTATCCAAGGTGTTTTTAAATCACCTAGAAATATTGGCTGGGCTATTGTAAATTCAACGCCTATAATTCTTACAGGTCTAGGAGTATGCTTTGCATTCCAAACAGGTTTATTTAACATGGGAGCAGAGGGACAATTTATAATAGGATCAACTATAGGATTTTTATTTGGATACCTTTTAAATCTACCACCTGTAATTCATGTAATTCTTACTATAATAGTTGCAATCTTAGCAGGGCTTATATATGGTGGGCTTGCAGGATTTATTAAGGCCAAATTTGGAATTCATGAGGTTATATCAACAATAATGCTTAATTGGATTGCTTTTTATTTTCAAAATTTTATAGTCTATCGCTATCAAAAGCCAAACTCCATGTCCACTTTTGATATAAATGATTCAGCAAAGGTAACTCTTGTCCATGGAGCGGCTAAGAAGTTTGATGGATTTTTTGGACAATTTTTCAAAGCTCCAATTCATTTGGGTATTATTCTAGCTATTATTTGTGTAGTACTTGTTTGGTTTGTTCTTAATAAAACAAGCCTTGGTTATAAGCTTAAAGCTGTAGGTTTAAATAGGGAAGCAAGTATTTATGGAGGTATAAATGCCAATAACAAAATTATCCAATCTATGGCAATTTCAGGAGCTCTTTGTTCTCTTGCAGGGGTAACTCAAGTTATGGGCTATACTTATTCGCTCCCACTTTTATCTGCCATGGAAAATTTCGGTTTTGATGGGCTTGCAGTAAGTTTACTTGCATCCAATAACCCTATAGGATGTATATTCTCAGGACTTTTTCTAGGTTCACTTAAATATGCAGGAAGCAATCTTCAAAGGGCAATGGGAGTGCCAAGTGAGCTTATATCAATAATTATAGGAACTATAATCTTATTTACAGCTATTCCTTTAATCTTTAAGATTATAAAGGCAAAATTAAGAAAGAGAGGCAATAAATAATGCTTAATTTGACAGTATTAGGACTTATAATAGGAAATACACTTTCAAATGCTACACCAGTATTATTTACAGGTCTCGGTGGCATGATTTCAGAAAAATCAGGTGTAGTAAATATTGGACTTGAAGGAATGATGACAATTGGTGCTTTAATAGGTGCAACGGTAGGCTATTACACCAAAAACCCTTGGATAGGATTTTTAGCTGGAGGTCTTGCAGGTATGTTTTTTGGTCTAATTCATGCCATAGTTTCAGTAACATTTGCAGGAGACCAAACCATATCAGGTATTGCAATAAACACTTTAGCACCTGGTCTTGCCCTTTTTCTATCAAGGATATTTTTTGATGGAGCAACTCAAACCCCATCCATAGCTCTTGAAAATAAGATTCCAAGACTATTTGACGGACTTATTACAAACCAAGCTTTAAAAAATATCTTTTCCCAATATGCTACAGTTTATATAGTATTAGTCTTTGTAATATTAATATATATATTTTTAAACAAGACAAAATGGGGACTTAGGTTAGTGGCAGTAGGAGAGCATCCAAAGGCTGCAGAAACCTTAGATATATCTGTAGGAAGAATAAGGTATCTTGCAGTGATGTTTTCAGGTTTTATGGCAGGTTTAGGTGGAGCAAGCATGTCACTTGCGGTAGTAAGTGTATTCTCGCCAACCCTTATAGCAGGACAAGGATACATAGCCCTTGTTTGCGTAATATTTGGTAACTGGAGACCACAAGGGGTATTAGTAGGAAGTTTATTTTTCGGACTAACCCAAGCTATAGCAACTTATCTAACAGGAACAGCTATAACAATACCTATGGAATTTATCTCAATGATTCCATATATATCAATACTAGTCTTCTTAATGATATTTAACAAAAAATCCCACGCACCAAGTGCAAGTGGTAAGCCATATCTTACAGAAGATATACAATAAAGAAAAAAAGACGAGAATTTGTTGACTTTATTAAAATGATTATAAGTCAACAAGCTCTCGTCGTTTTTATTCGGTATCTGAAGTGTTATAATTGATTATAAAATGCAATATATATATATAAGTTTTAATTATATAATATTTTAATCAATACAATTAAATTATAAAAAATAATATTGACTAAACTTTAATGTTATTTATTAAAAAGTTATTTAAAAATACATATAAAAAAAGCACCACATGGTGCATTTAAAAGGGAAAATTTACGTATTACAACTAAAAAAGCAAGCGCAAGCTTGCAATAAAATGGTCGGGGTGAAAGGATTCGAACCTTCGGCCTCATGGTCCCAAACCACGCGCGCTACCAAACTGCGCCACACCCCGATGTCCTAACGACAATATATAGTATACAGCCTTTAAATACTTTTGTCAAATCTTTTTTAAAAGTTTTTAACCTTTTGTAAGATTGGCTTGATTTAGGCTATAAACTAGGAAAAATTTCCAATAATATAAGAAGAAAACTCATCAATTTCTTTCTCATTGAAAATTATTATACCACATTCTTTTAAAGCTTGGCAAGTTATTCCATCTCCCTTTATAAGTTTTTTTGAAAAAGATCCATCATAGATATAGTCTTTCCCACAAGATGGACTTTTTGCCTTAAGTAGGGCAACTTTCACATTATTTTTTAAAGCTTTTTTCTTAGAAATCTCTGCACCCTTTTTAAAAAATAGAGTCTTATCGACCCCATCTTCATTAATAACTTTTTTATTTTTTATCTCACAAGGCTTTCTTGGAATCTCCATTCCTCCCTCTACTTCAGGGCAGATTCCTATAAAATTAAGGCTAGGGTTGTTTTTTCTTATCTGATTAATTTCCTTTATTTTATTATCATCTCCATCGTACCTACACTTACAGCCCAAAAGGCACTTTGACACTAGAACATTCATTTTAAGCCTCCATTCTGATATAATTATAGCAAAGGAGATGGGAAATGAGAATTAAAAACTTTTTACTTAAATTTTTATTTGCTTTTTCTGTGATATTTCTTTTAACAGGATGTGTAGACTCTTCTACAACAAAGATATCAAATGAAAGTACTATCTCAGAAGATAAGGCCTATTATAAAAAAGATGATGTTATAGCTTACTTAAAAGAGTATGAGAAACTTCCCCCAAACTACCTTACGAAAAAAGAAGCCAGAAAGCTTGGTCGGATTCCAAAAGAGGGAAACTTGTGGGAAGTTACCGATAAGGGAGTTATAGGGGGAGATTATTTTGGAAATTTTGAAAAAAATCTTCCTGAAGGAGATTACAAAGAGTGTGATGTAAATTATAATGGTGGAAAGAGAGGTCCTGAAAGACTTGTCTTTGACGAAGACTTTAATATTTATTACACTAATGACCACTATAATAGCTTTAGCAAGGAGAATTAGATGATAATTGTTGATTTTAAAGATATAAGGTCAAAGAAAGATTTTTATGATCTATTAAATGAAAGCTTTGACTTTGAATATGAGGCTAATAATCTTGACGGACTTTTTGACCTTCTTTCTATAGAAGATGAAAGAATTGTTATAAAAAATTATGGAAAAATCTATGAAAGTCTTGGAGATTATGGTGAAAGAGTCATATCATGTTTTATGAAGGCAAGTTTAACTTTTGACCTTGATATAGATTTTTTGAAGTTTAGTTAGGAGTTTTTATGAAAGATAGGTCAGTTAATAATCAAATTAGAGATTTTGTAGCCTTAAATATTATAAGAAACCTTTTAAAAGATGGAGATAAATTTTATGATAAGGACTTTCTTATAAATAAATTTAGGGTAAATCCATCTTATGTTGATAAGTCCTACCAAAGACTTATGGATGAGGACTTGATAGAATCAAGAAGTGACTATTACTATATGACTATAGATGAGAATAAGAAAAATGCTCTCATAATAGAGTTTGCCAATGGGTATTTGAATGAATACTTTGATAAAATGAACTCAATAGGTATTAATAATGAGGGAGCTTTTGACTTTATAAATTTAAGGATGAATTCTAATGGATAATATTTTAGAGATTAAAAATTTAAAAAAATCATATGGAAAGACCAATGTCCTAGATGGTCTTAATTTAAAGCTTGAAAGAGGGAAGATTTTGGGTCTTATGGGTCCCAATGGTTCTGGTAAAACAACTCTTTTAAAGTCTATAATGGGTCTTATAAAACCTGATGATGGAGAGATTATAATAGATGGAAAAAAACAAGGACTTGAAACAAAAAAGATTATTTCTTATCTTCCTGATGCCTACCATCTTTATGATAATCTAACAATAGAAGATACAATAAATCTTTATAAGGATTTTTACGATGATTTCAATATGAGAGTCTGCAAGGACCTTTTAGAATATATGAAAATCCCAAAAGAAGGTTATTCTGATAAGTTATCTAAGGGTATGAAAGAAAGACTTCTTTTGGCACTAACTCTTTCAAGGGATACAAAATTATATATCCTAGATGAGCCGATTGAGGGGGTTGATCCAATTGCCAAGGATATGATTTTAGCATCTATAATAAAAACTGTAGATATAGGTAGAACAATAATTATTACTACACATCAAATAGGAGATTTGGAGAATCTTTTTGATAGGGCAGCCTTTATTCAAAGGGGTCAAATAATCCTTGAAGATGACGCAGAAAACTTAAGGGATAAGTACAAAAAGCAAATGGTTGATTTATATAAGGAAATTTTTGTTATATGATTAGGTATTTAAGATATGAGCTAAAAAGATCAAGTGGATTTCTTTTGTTAGAGATATTTTTAAGTCTTTTATCAGCAAGTTTTATTGGACTTATGGCAAAGTCTGATAATCTTGGAGTAAATGATAGGCAGTTGGCAATTCTCATTTTGATAATTGCTCAAGGCATTATAATCCTTGCTATTTCATTGATATATTTTGCATCTAGATTTAAAAGGGACATATTTGATAAGTCATCTTATATTACATTTACTATAAATATATCTGTAGGAAAGGTTTTAATGGCGAAGTTTTTGGCAAGTCTAATTGTAGCTTTTATTTCAATCTTTACCTATATATTCTGGCTTTTATTTTCATCTTTTATTTTAAGTATAAAGGAGATAACAATAGCTTTTACTGTAGGTAGAATTTCTACTTTTAGCTTTGTATTGGGACTTTATTATTCTATGGCATATCTTTTGCTAGTCTTAGGTCTAAGCTTGTCTAGGGTTAAGATATTTAAAAGGTACTATAATTTTGTAACTATAGTTCTTGCCATAGTTTTATTTTCATTAATAATATGGATTTTTAGAAATATATATGTTTTAAGTCCTGTTTGCCTTAATTTAAGAAATTTCTCTCTAGAAAATCTTATCCATATAAATGGAGTTGATATCTCTATGGTATATATGGGTCTTGATGGAAAGATTTTGGGGATAAATGTACGGACATCTCTTTTAAGCCTACTTATAATAACAATTTCATTTTTTATAAATGAGTATTTAATAGAAGAAAGGATAGATTTTTAATATGCGTAAGTACTTAAAATATGACGTGAAATCAAATATGAAATTTTTCCTATCGACTTTTATTTGCTTTGTAATTCTTCTTGTAAGTCTTGTATCTGTAAGGACTATTGGTTCTTTTACAAGTCTTTTGGAAGTTGGTTCTGCTATAAACTCTATTGAGATAATCCTCATAGGGGTCTTTATAATGACTATGATATATTTTGTTATAAATACCTTTTACAAGGACCTTTATACAGATAGGTCGATATTAACTTTTTCTCTTCCTATTTCAGCAAGAGAATTTTTGACAGCAAAACTTTTGGTAATAAATATATTTTTTTATCTTTTGGTATTTTTATCTATATTTTTATTTTATCTATCAGGTAGATTTATGAATATATGGTCTTTAATATCAATTATATTTGCTATGATAATTTTAAATGTATTTAGCCTTTTAATATTTTTGTTTATGCAGATGGATAGGTTCTTATTTAAAAGGAAAAATACAGTGATTATTATAATTTTACTTATAGGCCTTATCTTTGTTGGTGGATTTTTCCTAAATAGGTATTTTTTATTCCTAAGCGATGGAAGTCTAGTAAGAAGTGGAGACAATACTTTGGCCTTTATATCAGCTTATGTAAAAGTAAGTGGAAGGAAGCTTCTAAACATTACAGGTTTTTTATATTACATACTTACAGCTTTAATACTTAGTTTTTTTAATATAAAAATCCTAAAAAATGATTTGGATCTATCTTGAGGAGTCTTATGAATAAAAACATGTATATTGGAATACTTTTGGGTGTGATTGTATCTGTTATTATAAATAATATCTATGATTTTCCGTCAAAAGAGATGGTATCTGTAGGATGCGCTGTCATAGGAGCATTTTTAGGGGCGAGTTGTGATAATAATAAAAAACATTAAAGCGGTATAGTTTTATATAGGAAGGGGGATTTATGGGAAATATAAGTGAAGTAAAAAAGATAATTAAAGAATCAAACAATATTGTGTTTTTTGGAGGAGCAGGTGTGTCAACTGCATCAGGGATTCCTGACTTTAGGTCTGCAACAGGCCTTTACAATAGAAACAATGATTCAGATTACTCTCCTGAGTATATGTTAAGCCATGAGTTTTTTACAAATCATCCTGATGAATTTATGGATTATGTCAAAGAAAATCTGATGATTGAAGGTATAAGGCCTAATGATTGCCATAAGGCTTTGGTAAAACTTGAAAATATCGGTAAACTTAAGGCGGTTATAACACAAAATATAGACTCCCTTCACCAAGAAGCTGGAAGTAAGAATGTAATTGAGCTTCATGGAAACTTGAGAGACTATTATTGTTTAGATTGTGGTAAAAAATTTGACCTTGATTATGTAAAAAGCTTCAACCATGCTGCAAAGTGTGATGTATGCAGAGGATTAGTTCGTCCTGATATAGTCTTATATGGAGAGAGCTTAAATTCTGATAATTTATCTTATGCAGTAAAACTTATTAGTGAGGCTGATGTTTTGATTGTAGGAGGAACAAGTCTTGTAGTTTATCCTGCGGCAGGACTTATTGACTTTTATAGAGGTAATAAGCTCATAGTAATAAATATGGATCCTACTCCAAAAGATAAAAGTGCTGATTTCCTTTTACAAGGAGATATATCAAAAATTATGAAAGAATTAGTGGAAGGTGTTTAATTTTGAAAAAAAGACATGGAATAGATGAACTATCTATAGCTCTTGTATGGCTAGCTATATTATTTTTAGTAATAAATTTTTTCGTCAAGGAAACTTTTCTAAATATATTTGCAAGTATAATATTTATATATGCTATATTTAGAACTTTATCTTTAAATGATTTGCAAAGAAATAGTGAGAATTATATATTCAAACTTAAAATTTTAAATCCAATCCAAAAAAAATATAGATATCTAAAAAGGAAAATGTTTGGGAATTCTGAGTATAAGTATATTAAATGTAAATCATGCAAACAGGAATTACGTATACCTAAGGGAAAAGGCAAAATTATTGTTAAATGTCCTAAATGCAAGACAAAACAGAAGGTAAAATCCTAAAAAATTCTTTATTTTTTTAAAAACTTGTTGTATAATACGACAGGAAGGAGAGAGTATGGATAGATTAATAGGAACAGTATCAATGGGTGTGAGAACACCTATCATTAAGACAGGGGATAACTTAGAAGATATAGTATTTGATAGCGTAGTTAATGCTGTTAAATCAAATGATATCAAAATTAATGACAAGGATGTAATCTGTGTAACTGAATCACTTGTAGCAAGAGCTCAAGGAAACTATGCATCTTGTGAACAAATTGCTAAAGACATCAATAATAAGTTTAAGGGAGATGAAATAGCAATCCTATTTCCAATTTTAAGTAGAAATAGGTTCTCAATTATGCTAAAGGCCTTTGCATTAAGTGGTAAAAAATTACACATTTGCTTATCTTACCCACAAGATGAGGTAGGAAACTATATTATGGATAAGCTTGACTTATTTGAAAGTGATGTTAATCCATATTCTGATATTCTAAATGAAGAAGAATTCAGAAAACTTGCTGGAGATTACAAACACGAATTTACTGGAGTTGACTATATTTCTTTATATAAGGAAATGGCAGAAAACTCAGAAGTACACTTTTTTAATAATCCTAAGGATGTTCTTAAATTTACAGAAAGTGTATTAGTTTGTTCAATCCACACAAGGGAATTAACTAAAAAATTACTAAAAAATTCTGGTGCTAAAGAAGTTTACTCACTAGATGAAATAATGACAGAGTCAATTGATGGTTCAGGTTATAATAAAGATTATGGTTTACTTGGTTCAAATCTTTCTACAGAAGATGTTGTAAAACTCTTCCCAAGGAATGGTCAAGCATTTGTAGATGAACTTCAAAAAAGATTTATTAAAGAATTTGGTAAGGAAGTTGAAGTTATGATCTACGGAGATGGTGCTTTCAAAGATCCAGTTGGAAAGATATGGGAACTTGCAGATCCTGTTGTATCTCCAGCATATACAAAAGGACTAGAGGGAACACCAAATGAGCTTAAAATCAAATATATAGCTGATAATGAATTTAAAGACCTTTCAATTGAACAAAGAACTGAAGCTATGAAAGAAAGAATTGCAAATAAATCATCAAACTTAAAAGGTACTGATGAAACTCTAGGAACAACACCTAGACAAATTACAGACCTTTTAGGATCACTTTGCGATCTTACATCTGGTTCAGGTGATAAGGGAACCCCTATTGTTCTTATACAAGGGTATTTTGATAATTATTCAAACAATTAAGGGAAAAAGCCTTCGGGCTTTTTTTTTATAAACTTGGAGGATTAAAAAAATAAAAGATGAATAAGGAAACAAATCCTAAAAAAGACGAGGATATGATAAGGCATATACTTGATAGAAATACTGCCATAAAGCTTTTAAGGAAGGATAGAGTGAAAGACCGTTTTGCTCATAAGCCAATGAGCAGAAAAAAGAAATTTTTCATGATGACCTTTGCAGCAATTTTGATGGCAAATGGCACTCACTTTTTCAAATACCCAAATAACTTTGTAATAGGAGGGGTTGAGGGAGCGTCTATACTTATATCAAATTCCCTGCCAGTAACTCCAGCCTTTACAACCTTGATACTAAATATTTCCTTATTAGTACTTGCTTATTTTATACTAGGTAAGAATTTTGTCTTCAAAACAGGCTATGTATCCATACTAAATTCTCTAACAGCTATAGTCTTAGATAAAATTTTTCCACTTCAATCTACCCTGACAGATAATAAGCTTTTAGAATTATTTTGTGCAGTCTTAATACCAGCCCTTGGTTCATCCATACTTTTCAACCTATCAGCATCAAGTGGTGGAACAGACATAATAGCAATGATAATTAATAAATATCTCAATATGAATATTGGGAAATCCCTACTTATGGGAGATTCTATCCTAACTATCCTATCAATAAAAATATTTGGAATTGAGATAGGGCTCTTATCTTGTCTTGGTTTATTGATGAAAGGAGTTGTAGTAAATGAGTTTATAAGCTCATTTAATACAGCCAAACTTTTTTTGATAATAACAAATAAGCAAGATGAAATTTCAGAATTTATTAGAGATAAGCTAAATAGGTCAGCTACAGTAATTGATGGAAAAGGTCTATATTTTAAAAAAGATCAGTCAATATTTTTGTGTGTTACAAATGATTATGAGGCTGTTTTATTTAGAAGATTTATAAAAGAAATTGACCCCTGCTGCTTTATAACAGTTATAGATACTTCATCTATAATTGGTAAAGGTTGGTATTCAACAGATTTACATTAGGTGATTTTATGAATATATTAATTTCTTGTGATGAGAATTATTTAAGACCGCTCAGGGTTATGCTCGTTTCTTTGTTTGAAAATACAAAGAATAAGTATAATATTTATCTAATTCATAAGAATATAAGTGATAAAAAAATTGAAAAACTTGAAGATTTTGTTGAGAACATAAGTGATAATAAATCAAAATTAATAAGTATTAAAGTTGATGCTTTATTTATGGGGGCAAAAACTACATTTTACTATACAGAAGAGATGTATTATAGGCTTTTAGCCTATAAATACCTACCAGAAAATCTAGGCAAGATTCTCTATCTAGATCCTGATATTCTTGTTCTAAATTCTTTTGAGAAACTTTATAATATTAACTTTAAGGATAATCTTTTTGCAGCAGCAACTCATTCTGCTCCAGCAGTTCAGGGAGCTAATGTTACAAGACTAAGCTTAAGCTCAGGGTATGATGATATTAGTAATTATTTTAACTCTGGAATATTAATGATTAACTTAAATCTTGCAAGAGAAAGCGAAAATTATGAAAGAGAAGTCAAAAAGTACATAGAAGAAAGTAAAAGTTTTGGACTTCTAATGCCAGATCAGGATTTACTAAATGTGGTTTTTAGAAATAATATTATAAGTATAAGCGAGCTAGAATACAATTATGATGCTAGAAAATTTTTATTTTATAAGTTAAAAAATAAAGGTTGGGACTTATCTTATGTTATGGATAATACTAAGTTTTTACACTTTTGCGGAAAAAGAAAACCATGGTTTGATGAGGAATACATAGGTATATTTGCTTCACTTTATAAATACTTTCTGACAAAGGCAGATAGAATATATAAAAACATAGAGAATAAGTAGAGATAATATATCCTTAAATAATAAAAAACTTGATCTGTTAAAAATCTATGTTTTTAACTTCTTACTAAAGAAAAAATATAAGTATAATATATTTTAATTTTATAAGGCTTATTGTATTTAGTTTTAAGCCTTTAGAACATTTCTTATTTTTTAGAAATTTAATATTGTTAAAAGCCATGTCTTATAAGTATTAACCTCATACTCTAACGCTTTTTATGAGTAAAGCTATATTTTAGGATAAAAACTGACCTTCTTAAGTTATTTTTTATTTTAACTTTTGAGGTCAGTGTAAATTTTTTCTTAAATTCAGGGAAATCCACCTACTAATAATTTTTCTAAAATCTTATATCAAAATTTGTCCTAGTTTATAGATTATAATAGAAAGTAAAATTATTTCTATAAACTTACCAAGAAGAATTACTTTAAAATAATCTTTAAAATTAATATCCTTTAATCCCCCAATAAGGGATAGGGCATTATCAGGAGCAAATGGTATTATGCAACTTATTAATAAGATTTTTTTAAAGCGATTTTTACTTTGATATCTAATCCTTTTATATTTTTTTAAATTCTTTTTTGATAAAAATTTCTTGAGAACTCTCTCTCCATATATTCTAGTTATAGAAAAATTTAATACTCCAGTTATAAGAGATGAAATGTAATTTAAAAAAAGTCCCCACAAAGGTCCAAAAAGTGCAAAACCTATAAGAACTATTAGGGTATTTGGAATAAATGGAAGAAGTCCTACTAAAATTTTTAATATTATAAATACAAAGGGAGCTAGGATTGCAAAGTTTCCTATGTAGGTATAGAGTTTTTCTTCGTTTGTTAGAATACCAAGTTTATATAATTTATATAGTCCAAATAGAATGATTAAAGAAATTATTAAGCTTAGGATAAATTTTATTTTTCTTTTATATTTTTTAAAAAATGTTTTCATGATTTTTTACACATATGATTAAAAAAGAACTGTTGCAAAAAGCAACAGCCCTCAAAAATCTTTTATTCTTGTTCTTCAAACATATCTTTACCAACTCCACAAACTGGGCAAACCCAATCTTCTGGAAGGTCTTTAAATTCTGTTCCTGCGTCGATTCCGTTATCAACATCTCCTTCTGCAGGATCATAGATATATCCACAAGCTGTACATACGTATTTCATAATAATCTCCTTTCGTATCTTTATAGACTTATTATACTACAAATTGAAAAAAATCAATAATTTACTTAATTTGTAAAATAATTGATAAAAAAGTAAATTTGGGTATACATATAAAACAAGAGAGGTATATTATGGAAATAATAAGAACTATAATACCTACAGATTTAAAGCTTATAAAAGATTTTAGAGATAAACTTATAAATATCCTTATTGAAAAATCTGTAGAAGATGACTTAATATTTAAAATCAAGCTTATACTAGATGAGCTTATTATAAATTCATACAAACATGGAAATAGATGTCAGTATGATAAAATTATTGATACAATCTTTGTTTTAGATGAAGATTATTGTTTGATAAAGGTTAAAGATGAAGGGGAAGGAATTGACTATTTTATAGAAAATGATGCCTTTACTGACCATGGCAGAGGAATAAAGCTTGTCTATAGCCTAGCTGAAGAGCTTATAATAAGGGATAATATGATAACTGCCTTGGTAAGAAGAGACTCTAGGATGAAATTGTATATATAATACTTGGTATGTTGTAAAATATCAAGTATTTTTTTTGTGAATTATTGATAATCTTATCACATATGATATAATAAATTGATAGCATTAATAGTAGATTAGATTAAGAAAGAAGATGATTTTAATGAAACGTGAAGATATAAGAAATGTGGCGATTATTGCTCATGTAGACCACGGAAAGACAACACTAGTAGATGGTCTTTTAAAGACAAGTGGTATTTTTAGGGAAAACCAAAAGGTAGATGAAAGGGTAATGGACTCAAATTCTATAGAAAAGGAAAGAGGAATTACCATATTATCAAAAAACACAGCCATAAATTATAAGAATACAAAGATTAATATTATTGATACTCCAGGACACGCAGATTTTGGTGGAGAGGTTGAAAGAGTACTTAACATGGCTGAGGCAGTTGTTTTGGTAGTAGATAGTCATGAAGGTCCTATGCCACAAACAAAGTTTGTATTAAGAAAGGCAATAGAGCTTAACCTTCCTGCAATTATTTGTATTAATAAGGTGGATAGGCCTGACCAAAGGGTTGAAGAGGTCATGGATGAAGTTCTAGACTTATTTATCTCTCTTGAAGCTGACGAATCCTACCTTGATTCTCCATTTGTTTTTGCATCAGCAAAACAAGGATGGGCATCCCTTGAATTTGGAGAGGAAAAAGATGATATGACAGATCTTCTAGATACAATTCTAAAATACACTCCAGTCTTTGAGGCGAAAGAAGATAGTCAGTTTAAAGTTCTAGTTTCAACAACAGACTATGATAATTACCTTGGAAGAATTGCAATTGGTAAGGTTGAAAGTGGTAAGATTTCTAAAAATGACTCATGCCTTATTGTAAATTACAATAATCCAGATAGAAGATTAAAGTCAAAGATTGTTACTATCTATGAATTTGAAGGACTTGAAAGAGTTGAAGTAGAAGAGGCGAAATTTGGGTCAATAGTTGCCCTTTCAGGAATGGAAGATATAAATATAGGTGATACTATTTGTACAGAGGCTGATAGCGAAGCTATAGAGTTTACAAAGATATCTGAACCTACTCTTTCTATGACATTTTCTGTAAATAACTCACCTTTTGCAGGTCGTGATGGGGATTATGTAACAAGTAGGCACTTGAGAGATAGGTTATTTAAAGAAAAGGAAACAGATGTTTCACTTAGGGTTGAAACTACAGATTCTACTGAGGCTTTCAAAGTTTCAGGAAGAGGAGAACTTCACTTATCAGTTCTTATTGAAAATTTAAGACGCGAAGGATATGAGTTTCAAGTTTCAAAACCTGAGGTTATGTTTAAAAAGGATGAGAATGGAAAAGTTCTTGAACCCATGGAGATAGCAACCATAGATGTCGATCAAGAGTACACAGGTTCAGTTATAGAAAAGCTAGGACTTCGTAAGGGTGAGCTAATAAATATGGCCCCTAATTCATCAGGTTATACAAGAATGGAATTTAAAATACCTGCAAGGGGTTTAATAGGATATAGGCAAGAGTTCTTAACAGATACTAAGGGAACAGGTATTTTAAATACAGAATTTGACTCATATGAAATATATAAGGGAGATATTGCAAAAAGACAAGCAGGCTCCTTAGTATCATTTGAAACAGGTGTTGCAACAACATATGGTCTTCATGCAGCCCAATCTAGGGGACAACTTTTTGTAAAACCTCAAGATGAAGTATATGAAGGAGAGGTTATAGGTTCTAATGCTAAGGGCATTGATATAGATGTAAATGTATGTAAAAAGAAAAAGCAAACTAACGTTAGGGCATCTGCAGCAGATGATGCACTAGTTTTATCACCTGCTAAGATTATGAGTGTAGAAGAAATGATGGAATTTGTTGAAGAGGATGAACTTATTGAGATAACACCTCACAATCTTAGGATAAGAAAGAAAATTCTTAACAACAACCTAAGATATAAGTCAAAGAAAAATAGCAAGTAGGTAAATATGGGTAAAAGATTTGAAAAAACTTTGTCTTTTTTACTGCTTTTATCTATATTACTGCTACTAATAGGACCAATATTAATAAACTTTATAAACATTAATACAGATTTATATGATAAAGCTTGGAATTTGAGCCTTCTTTTATCTTGGATATTGATGTTTATCTATGGACTATATATATTAATGGAAAAGAACAGCCGTTCTTTTTCCATATTTGTAGCCATAGTTACGGTTTTAGCTTTTATTATTTTAAGTTACCATGCCATAATTGTTGCAGGTAAATATATAGCAGTAATTCCAAAATATATAGCAGTTGAAGAAAGATTAGTAACAATGGGTCAACAAGTTTTTTATACAGCACTTATTGTAGTATACATAGTACACATAATTAATTTAATATTACTAGGTAGATATAAGTCTAATGATGATGGGTTGAACAAGAAAGAACAATAAAATTGGAGGTAAATATGAAAAAAGGTTCAAACGTTTCTTTATCTGTAATTAAAAGATTGCCAAAGTATTATAGGTATTTAGAGGCAATAAATGAAAAGGGAATAGTAAGGGTTTCATCAAAGGAACTTTCACAAATAACAGGACTTACAGCAAGTCAAATTAGGCAAGACTTAAATCATTATGGTTGTTTTGGACAACAAGGTTATGGCTATAATGTACGTGAATTAATGGATGAGCTTGCAAAAATTATAGGGGTAAACAAAGAGTATTCTATGGTAATTATAGGCTTTGGAAATATTGGTCATGCACTTTATAAGTATACAGGATTTAAGTCACTAGATTATAATACCAAGGCTGTATTTGATAAAAACAATGAAGAGTTAGCTAATGAAGAAGTTAAAGTATTATCAACAGATAATCTTAAAGAATACTTAGAAGAAAACAATATAGATATCGGAATAATAACAACACCTAAAGAAGGAGCTCAAGAGATATGCGATATCTTATGTGAAGGAGGAATAAAAGGAATTTGGAATTTTGCTCCTGTTGATTTAAAGACAAAAAATGATGTGGTAATTGAAAATGTTCATCTAGATGAGTCACTCTTTACCCTAACATATTTTATCAACAAGCCAGAAGATTTCACATTTTAGATTATTATGATTGTAGCGTCAGTATCAAATTTAAAGAAATCCTATCCTACAGAAGATATATTTGAAAATGTTTCTTTTACTATAAATAAGGGTGATAAGATAGGATTAATTGGAAATAATGGTTCTGGAAAGTCTACACTATTTAATATACTTACTGGAGAAATATCAAAAGATGATGGCAGTATTCATATACCTAATGATGTAAGAGTTGGCTATTTAAAGCAACAGCTAGGTCTTGACTCAGATAAGAGCATATATGATTACTGCCTCAATGTATTTAAAGACCTTATTGAACTTGAAGAAAAATTAAGAAACTTAGAGCAGGAGATGGGTGAGGAAAAGAATTCTGATAAGCTTAATGACCTTATGAAGGAATATCAAAATGCAAGTGATAAGTTTGAAAAATCAAATGGTTATTCTTATAAGTCAGAAATAAGAGGAACTCTAATTGGCATGGGCTTTAGTGAAGATGACTTTGATAAAAAGATAAGAGAGCTTTCAGGAGGACAAAAGGCAAGAGTTGAGCTTAGCTGTCTTTTGCTTGAAAAACCTGATTTAATTCTTTTGGATGAGCCAACCAACCATCTTGATATAAATGCTATAAATTTTCTAGAAAATTTTGTCAAAAATTTCAAAGGATCTGTAATAGTTATAAGCCATGATAGGTATTTTCTAGATGCAACAGTATCTAAGATATTTCTTCTAGACAATAAAAGTCTTAAGATATATGATGGTGACTATACTTTCTTTATGGACCAAAGAAAAAAGGATTTAAAAGTACAAAATCACCTTTATAAGACCCAACAAAAGGAAATAAAAAGGCAAGAAGAAATTATAGATAGGCTTAAAAACCTTGGAGGTTCTAAGAGAAAAAGGGGCATATCCCAATCAAGGTCAAGGCAAAAGTTTTTAGATAAGATGGATAGGATAGAAAAACCTATGGATAATTCTGAAAGTATAAATATTAAATTTTCTCCAAGAATCCAATCAGGTGTAGATGTACTTAGTGTAAAAGATTTAGAAAAATCTTATGATAAGACAATTTTTGAAAACATATCATTTGATATCTACAGAAATGATAGGGTAGCCATAATAGGTGAAAATGGGGTAGGAAAGACAACTCTATTTAGGATAATTATGGGTATGGAAAAAAAGAATAGTGGAAAGGTAGACATAGGTTCAAGCGTAAATATAGGATATTTTGATCAAGAGCAAAAGTCATTAAATCTTGAAAATAATATCTTCGATGAGATAAGAGGAGCTTATCCTGACCTTACAGATTTTCAGATAAGATCTTACCTTGCAAAGATAATGTTTTATGGAGATGATGTCAAAAAACCTATAAATGAGCTTTCGGGAGGTCAAAGGGCAAGAATCTCTTTGCTTAAATTGATGCTTTCTGATTGTAACTTTATTCTTATGGATGAGCCAACCAACCACTTAGATATAGATTCAAAAGAAGCCTTAGAGGATGCTATTTTAGCCTATGAAGGAACTGTTTTAGTAATTAGTCACGATAGGTATTTTTTAAATAAGATTGCAGTTAAAATACTAGATATGCATAAGGATAATATGAGGGAATATCTGGGAAATTATGACTACTATGTACAAAAAACTAAAGAAGAGGCTATGGTAGATGAGAAGAAGCCTTCAAAAACTAAGACTCAAATAAAAAAGGAAGAAAAAAAGATAAAACTTCAAAGAAATGAAATTAGAAAGATAAAAAAAGAAATAGAAAAGCTTGAAAAAGAGACAAACTCTATTGATGCAAAGATTCATAAACTAACTGAAGATAGCTTAAAAGATGGTTTTTTTGATAATCAAGAAAATGTTATAAAGACTTTTGATACCATAAAAAACCTAGAAGATAAAAAGCAAAGACTTCAAAATAAATGGCTTGAACTTTCTTTAGAGCTTGAAGATTAAGATAACAGAGATAAAAAATCGAAAAAAAATAGCAAAGTTTTGTTTTAAATTAATTCCTATGGGTAAAATAATATTGAGGAGGAGTTATGGGAGCTTTTAAAAAATTTTTATGGTCTCTAATGACAATAGCATTGATAATACTCTCAGCAATACTTGCAAGTGTTGCTCTAGTTGATGATAAGTTGAGATATGATATGTTATCATATTTAGATTTACAAAATTACAGATATATACTTTTAGGCGTAGCTATAGTGGTATTATTTTTTGCTATCATTCTTCTTATAGACATTATTGCAAATCAAAATGATAAGAGAGAATATTTAGTAGAAGATAATGATGGAGATATTTTTATCACAAAAAATTCATTAGATTCTACAGTAAATTCGGCAGTACGTCAATTTGAAGGTGCAGAACTTACGGATTCAAAAGTAAAAATCATAAAGGGAGAGACTGTTGAAGCTAATATTAAATGTAATATTTTTGGAAACAGAGATTTCGAAGATTTAGGTAGAAAGATTCAAGCTGAAGTTGAAAGAGGACTTAAAGAGCTTACAGGATTACAATCATCCAATGCTCACGTTCAATTAAATAAGGCCGAAAAGAGTAAAGAAAGAGAAATCAGGTAGGTGGTTTGATGGAAAATAAAGATAAAGTTTTGCAAGAAAAAAACAAAGAAAAACAAATTACTGCCTACGATGTTGAGATGAGAAAACTTGACATAAGAGAGAAAAAAGAAGAAGAAGCTAAAAAGTTCAAACAAGAAAATAAATATAAGTTGATTTTCTTGGTTTTGGGTATATTAACCATAGCTTCTTTATTTGACTATGGATTCTTCAGAACCCTGGGTATATGGATAGTATTAAGCTTTTGTTATATTCTAGGTGGATGGTTTGATAAAGATTCAAAAGTAGTAGGATTTGTAGTAAAGCTAATAAGAAAATTTCAATAAATAGGAGGATAATATGACAGAAAGAAATATTAACAAGGATTATGAAAAAGGATTAGAAAAAGACGAAGAAATTAGAGAAGAAGTTTCAAAATTAACTTTTGCTGACAAGGTTGTTGCTAAAATCTCTAAAATTGCCGTAAATAGAATCGATGGTATCCTTGAAATGAAAGGAAGTTTCTTTGATTCTGTATCATCTGTATTCACTTCATCTAATGAACAAGACACAAGAGGTGTTGATGTAGAAGTTGGACAAAAAGAAGCTAAGGTAAATATGCAAATTATCTTAGAATATGGAAAAAGTGCTCCAAGAATTTTCGAACAAATCAAAAAAGTTGTAAGAGATAATGTAAAAGAAATGACAGGCCTTGATGTTGTAACAGTAAATGTAGACGTAGTTGATGTTATGACAAGAGAGGAATATAGAGCAAAAAATTCTGACGAAGACGAAAGAGAAAGAAGATAAATTCAAAAAAGTGAGGTCAGCTTAGGCTGGCCTTTTTTGTAAGGAGAAATAATGACTTTATTTATTGGATATAAAAATTGTTCTACATGTAAGGATGTTAAGAAATTTCTTGATGAAAAGAACATAGAATATAAGTTTCAAGATGTAAAGGAAGATAAGCCAGAATATGAGCAAATAAAGAGCCTTTATGAAAAAAGTAAGCTTGATATAAAGAAATTTTTTAATACATCTGGCAAAATTTATAGGGACCTTAACTTGAAAGATAGGCTTTCTGATATGGATGAAGAAGAAAAATTAAATCTTCTCGCATCAGATGGTATGCTTTTAAAAAGACCAATAATTGAAAATGGTAATGATGTAATCATAGGAAGAAAAAACATTAAAGAATATTTTGAAAAGTAAATTAGTTAAAAAAACTTACTCCAAAAAGACAGATGGAAAATCAGACTTTTGGAGTAAGTTTTTATATAGCAAGTTTTGTTAGATGAATGCTGATTTTCTTTCATAAATTACAAGAAGCATCCCATTAGAAAACTTGATTTCAAATGGTTTATTTAAAGTTTCATTAGAAACTCCAAGGCTTTGATAAGATTTAAGATTGTAATTGTTAAGCTCATATTTTAAATTCTTAAGAGATAGATCTTTTATATCATCTTCGAGAGCAAAGACTGATACATAAAAATCATCTATATATTCTTCTTCCTTAAAATCTTTATTTATTATAAAGGCAAGCTTGTTCTTGCTTTTTAAACTTATATTTATACCTTTTTTCTTAAATTCAAAAAGAATTTTAATATTTGCAATAGTATGAGATAGCCTTCCACCAAGGCCACCATAAACTATTATATTTTTATAGTTCTTTTTTATAGCAATTTCTAGGGCGGCGTAAAGGTCTGTCACATCTTTTTCGGGTTTCAGAACAATCTTATCAGGATAATTTGGTTCAACAGATGAGTCAAAGTCTCCAATTATAAGATTAGCTTTTAGAGCGTTCAAATATGTGTATCCTCTATCAACCCCTATTACATAATCATTTTTTTCAATTTTATCAAAAAATCCATCATAGTCTCCACCAGCAAATATAAAGCACTTTTTCATATATCACCTCTATTTCATTATAACATGTATAATAATAGAATAAAGTAAATAAGATGGTAAAATATAGGTAAAAGAAAAAAGGAGGTCTATTTTAATAAATGAGAAAATTAGACGAAAAAAACTCGCAATTATTAAGAGTAATCCTAATTTCCATATTGGTATTTTTTGGTTTTTGGTACATAAATAATGTAACTAATGCCATAGCTATTTTTATAGCTGTAATACAACCATTTATAATAGGATTTATGATTGCTTTTTTAATTAATCTACCTATGAATTTTTTTGAAAATAAGGTGTTTTCAAAGATATTTAAAACAGATAAAACAAAAAAACTAATTCCGATTTTTTCTCTTATCTTATCATGGATATTAGTAATATTGGGAATAAGCTTATTCTTAAATGTTCTTATACCTAGAATATCTGCTTCAATTTCAGCCTTGATTGATAAGTTTCCGGTATTTTTAAACCAAATAATTGATTTTTTAAATAGTTATGAAATAACCAAAAGATTTGCAAGTGATGCCCAACAATTTATAAATCAAATAAACCGGGACAGTACAGTTGTTCAAATAAGAGATTATTTCTTAGGTGAAGCTGGAAATATATTTGATAAAACTACAAGCATAATAAACTCAGTATCATCAACAGTGATTACAGTTATAACTGCAGTAATCTTTTCTATATTTGTCCTTATAAATAAAAAGGATCTTAAGATATTTGGAAATAGGATAATTTATTCTATATTATCAAAAGATAAAGCAAACTATCTTAATAGAGTATTTTCTCTATCATATTCAAGCTTTGCATCATATATAAATTCTAAGGCTCTATCAAGTTTTATACTAGGAGTATTAGTATTTATAGGCATGCTAATCTTAAATATCCCATTTGCTGCTATGGCTGCAATTTTAGTTGGAGTTTCAGACTTTATTCCTTATGTAGGACCAGTTATAGCCACAGTTACATCAATGATTCTAATCTTTATAGAATCTCCATTTAAATCTTTGGTATTTTTAATTTTTGTTCTTGTTATTCAACAAGTTCAAGAATCAATAATTTATCCTACCATAGCTGGGAAGTCTATAGGTCTTCCTTCAATTTGGGTAATTGTATCAATTACTATAGGAGCAAGTTTATTTGGTATAGTTGGAATGATAGTATCAATACCTATAGCATCAATCATATTTACTCTAATGAATGAGAAGATGGATAAGAGTTTAGAAAAAAAGAATATAAGTGATAAGGAAATAGAAATAATAAGTGAAACTGTCCATTATAAAAGAGAAGTGGAAGAATGAGATTGAAAAAATCCCTACCAGGAGAATTCGTTCCAGTAAATGATGGCAATAAAACTCTTTTTGGTGGCTATCAAAATATGTTAGGAAAACTTGGAGTATCTAAATTTTATAGGGATAGATCCTGTGTTGTTACAGCTTTTACTAATGTCTATCTCTACCTATTTAGACCAGATGAGAAATTTTCATTCGAAGACTATAATCACTATCATTATTGGTTTTTCAAGATCTTAAGACCTAAAATTTACGGGATTCCTACAGCAAGAATCCTAGATTTCAAGTTAAATAGGTTGAGAAAATCTTACTATCTAAGGCTTAAATCACATATCTTAGAAGATATCCCAATTAAAAGAAAATCAATAGATGAGATAAGTTCATTTATAAATTATGCCATAAGTCATGATCTTCCCCTTATATTTTTTAACTGGCTTAGCCCTAAAATTAAATTTCTGGCTCACCATGGAGTGACTATTACTGAGATTATAAAAAAAGATGATGATTATGTTTTAACTATATCATCTTGGGGAAGACTTTACAGATTGAGTCTAAAAGAGTTTTTAAGCCAGCCTCGTACCTATACTGGCTTCATATATTTTGAAAAAGAAAATATAAGCTAAAGAGGCTGTTGCAAAATTATGAATTTATAAATTTACATCTTACAAGTTATTCATAGAAAATTTGAAAATAGTCTGTCTATTCATGGAGGCTAAATTGTCTTAGAGTAGCTTGTAATGATTTTGAAACGATTAATTCATTTTGCAACAGCCTCTTTTTAAGAATTATTTTTTATTAGAATGGGTAAATAACTGATAAAAGGTGAGAGGTTATTATGAAAAAAAATAAAAGATTTAAAAGGTCAAATGGAATAATCATGCCGATATTTTCCTTGCCATCAGATTATGGAATAGGAACTTTTGGGAAGGAAGCCTACAAATTTATCGACTTTTTAGCAAAAGCTTCTATAGGGTATTGGCAAATTTTACCCCTTGGACCTACAAGCTATGGGGATAGTCCTTACCAGTCTTTTTCATCTTTTGCAGGAAATCCATACTTTATAGACCTAGACTTATTAAGTGAGGATGGCCTTATAGAAAAGGATGACTATAGTAAATTAAACTTTGGAGAATATGAGGAATATATTGATTATTCAATTCTTTATAATATAAGGTTTAGGATACTAAAAAAGGCTTATGAAAACATAGATAATAACTTAAAAGAAAAAATAGAAGAATTTAAAAAAGAGGAAGAAGAGTGGCTTAAGGACTATTGTCTATTTATGGCTATCAAAAAAGATCAATTGGATATATCTTGGATAGACTTTGACAAAGACTTAAGGAATAGAAATCCTAAAGCCTTAAAAGATTTTACTAAAAAACATATAGATGATATTAATTTTTATGCATTTATTCAATATGAATTTTTTAAGCAATGGAAAAATCTTAAGGCTTATGCAAATAGAAAACATATAAAAATTATAGGAGATTTACCTATTTATCTTGCTCTAGATAGCGCAGATGCTTGGGCAAACACCAAAATTTTAAAACTTGATAAGGATGAAAAAAAACCAGACTTTGTAGCTGCAGTACCACCAGATGCCTACTCAGAAGATGGCCAACTTTGGGGAAATCCAATCTATAATTGGGAAAGGTTAGAAGAGGATGGTTTTAAATTTTGGATGGATAGGATAAGAATAAATTTAAGGCTTTATGATATACTAAGACTTGACCATTTTAGAGGATTTGAATCCTACTATGAGGTGCCAGCTACAGACGAAAATGCTAAGTATGGAAAGTGGCAAAAGGCTAAGGGAGATGAGTTTTTTAAAAAAATTAAAGAAGAATTCAAGGATACAGAATTTATAGCAGAAGACTTAGGTTTTATTACAAAAGAAGTAGAAGATTTGAAAAATAAGGTAGGTTTTCCTGGAATGAAGGTAATCCAATTTGCCTTTGGTGAGGATTTTACATCAGAATATCTTCCACATAATTATGAAAGAAATTCCATAGTCTATGCATCAACTCATGATTCCGACACTCTAAAGGGATGGTTTGATAATCTTGATGAAAAAACAAAAGAAATGGTAGTAGATTATTTTGATATAAAAGAAGATGAAAGCGTAAATTTTAAAATTATAAGAGCACTTATGGCAAGTGTTTCAGATATAGCAATATTTCAAATTCAAGATTTACTAGAGCTTGGCAATGAAGCAAGGATTAATAAGCCTGGTGTTTTGGGCAAAAATTGGCAATGGAGGCTAAAAAAAGATATTTTGGATGAAGAATTGTCTGAAAAGATAAAAAGTCTTGCAAAATTATATGAAAGAGGAAATTATGAAAATAAAATTAAACAAGAATAAATTTATGGAAGATTATATTGAAAATCTTCAAAGGATAACGCTTAAAAATTTTGAGGATACTTCGGATAAGGATAAGTACTTTGCCTTATGTGATACAATCATGGAAAGAATAAACCAAGAATGGAGAGATTGTAAAAATAAGACTAAAAAAACAAAAAAGGCTTACTATTTTTCAGCTGAATTTTTAGTTGGAAGATCTTTAGGAAATAATTTGATAAATCTTGGAATCTATGATGAAGTTAAAGAATTATTAGATGAAATTGATATAGATTTTGAATCAATAGAAAACTTTGAAGATGATGCAGCCTTAGGAAATGGTGGTCTTGGAAGACTTGCAGCTTGTTTTATGGACTCTGCGGCAAGCCAAAAAATTGACATGTATGGCTATGGTGTAAGATATAGGGAAGGACTTTTTAAGCAAAAAATTGAAAATGGATTCCAAGTTGAAGAGGGAGACCACTGGATAAAAGATGGAGATGGTTGGTCAATAAGGGTTGAATCAGATTCAAAAATAGTTAAATTTAGAGATCAAACAGTAAAGGCAGTTCCATATGATATGCCAATGCTAGGTTTTGAAAATGGTCAAGTAAATACTCTTAGACTTTGGCAATCTGAGCCATTTGAAGAGTTTGACTTCTCCTATTTTAATAACTTCCAATATGATAAGGCGGTAGAAGAAAAAAATAGGGCCGAAGATATAACAAGGGTACTTTATCCAAATGATATTCAAAGAGAAGGAAAAGTATTAAGATTAAAACAACAATACTTCTTTTGCTCAGCATCAATCCAAGATTTGGTAGAAAAGTATAAAAAATATTTTGAAAATGATCTACAATTTGAAAACTTTTCAAAATATCATGTAATTCAATTAAATGACACCCACCCAATTGTAGCAATTCCTGAGTTAATAAGGGTCTTAGTTGACGAAAATGGTATAGACTTTGATAGGGCCGTAGAGATTACTAAAAAGACATTTGCTTTTACTAACCATACAGTATTGCAAGAAGCTCTTGAAACATGGCCAAAGGATATTATGCTTGAAGTATGTCCAAGATGCTTTGATATAATTGAGAAGATAAATGACAAGCTTGTAGAAGATTTCAAAGCAAAGGGATTATCAGAAGAGGCTATAGATCCTTATAGGATAATAAGATATGATCAAATAAGAATGGCAAATCTTGCCATAGTTATGTCTATATCCGTAAATGGAGTAGCAAAACTCCACACAAAAATCCTAAAAGATGATACTTTCAACCATTGGTATAAGATTATGCCTGAAAAGTTTAATAACAAAACAAATGGTATAACGCCAAGAAGATGGTTGGTTTATTCAAATATAAGACTATCAAACTTTATAACAGATAAACTTGGTTCAGATGATTGGAAATATGATTTAAATAAGCTAAAAGAGCTTGAAAAATATCTAGAAGATGACAAGGTGCTAGAAGAGATAAATCAAATTAAATATGAAAATAAAAAGGATCTTGCAAGATATATCCTAGAACAAGAAAACATAGTTATAAATCCAGATTCTATATTTGATATTCAAATAAAAAGAATACATGAGTACAAAAGACAACACTTAAATATCCTTCATATAATAAACTTATACCATAGGCTTAAGAAAAATCCTGATATGAACTTTTATCCAACAACATTCATACTAGGAGGAAAGGCAGCCCCAGGATATTTCAGAGCTAAGGCCATAATAAAGCTTGCCAATGAAGTTGCAAGGGTTATAAATAAAGACCCAGATGTTAATAAAAAGTTAAAAGTTGTATTTATAGAAAATTATAGAGTATCCTATGGTGAAAAACTCTTCCCAGCAGCAGATATATCTGAACAAATATCAACAGCAGGAAAAGAAGCGTCAGGAACAGGTAATATGAAATTTATGCTAAATGGTGCCTTAACTCTTGGAACCTATGATGGAGCAAATATTGAAATATTCGAAAAAGCAGGAGTTGAAAATAACTATATATTTGGAGCCAAAGTAGAAGAATTAAACTCTATTAGAGATTCATATAGCCCTAAAGAATACTATCACAAAAATTCTGACATAAAAGATGCAGTAGACTCCTTGGTATCAGGAGAATTAAATGATGATAATTCCTATATGTTCCTTGATATATATAATTCTTTAATAAATCCTCAAGGTGGAGAGAAAGCAGACTCATATTTCTTACTAAAAGACTTTGAAGACTACAAAAAAGTCCATGAAAAGATAAATGAAGAATATAGTGATAGGAAAACTTGGGATAGAAAAGCTCTTAAAAATATAGCAAATGCAGGCTATTTCTCATCTGATAGGACAATCCTTGAATATGCTAAAGATATCTGGAAAATCTAAGATACCAAAGAAAAAGAATAAAAAATGAATAAAAACATAATAATAGGTGTACTAATACCATTCCTAGGTACAAGCTTAGGGGCGGCCATGGTATATCTTATGAAAAATGAGTTAAGTAACAAAGTCCAAAAATCCCTAGCAGGTTTTGCAGCAGGAGTAATGGTTGCTGCAAGTATATGGTCTTTAATAATACCAGGAATGGATATGGTAGAAAATCAAATGGGAAGAATGGCTTGGATTCCTGCAGTTATAGGATTTGCAGTAGGTATTGCCTTTCTATTATTTTTAGACAATGTAATACCCCACCAACATGTAGATAGCAATGTGCCAGAAGGCCCTAAAAGTAGTTCAATGCGAAAAACAACCATGATGGTTCTTGCAGTAATAATCCACAATATACCAGAAGGAATGGCAGTAGGAGTATCTTTTGCTGGAGTATTGGCAGGAGAGACAAATCTTGCTATGGCATCTGCTATAGTACTATCAATAGGCATAGCAATCCAAAATTTCCCAGAAGGGGCTATAATATCAATGCCTTTAAAAAGCCAAGGAATAGGAAAGCACAAGGCCTTTGGAATGGGAGTATTTTCAGGAGCAGTAGAGCCTATGGCTGCCATAATCACCATACTTTTGTCTCAAATAATGATACCAATTTTACCATATTTGTTAAGCTTTGCTGCTGGTGCTATGCTTTATGTAGTAGTAGAGGAACTAATACCAGAAGCAACAGGAGAAGGGAAAGACCATACAAACCTCGGAACAATCTGGTTTTCAGTAGGTTTTTCGGTAATGATGATTTTGGATGTTATGTTAGGATAAAAGTGAGAAATCACTTTTACTAAGCATGTCGCGATTAATAGAAAGAATATATTAAAAAATTTAAAATATGGAATCAACTTAAACTCAAAGTTATGCTGTGTGGTGAATACAAAGTATTAATTAAAATTTAGAATACTTACAATATGCAATTAGGTAAAATGTAAGTTTACTAAGTTTTTTACAAATATGAAACACAAATAATCAATTAAATAAAAATATATTTAATGCCAAAAACCGGACTGATTAAATTTAGTTCGGTTTTTTCATTTTAAAATATTGACTTTTATAATTTCTGAGTATAATATATATATACAGTATACACTAAAGGTGACCAAAATGAATATAATTATTTCTAACAAAATCGATAAGCCAATTTATGAGCAAATAAAAGATCAAATAAAAGCCTTGATTATAGGTGGAAAACTCAAAGAAGATGCAGCTTTACCAGGGATGAGGTCTTTGGCAAGTGATCTTAAGGTATCACTTATAACTACAAAAAGAGCCTACAATGACCTTGAGGCTGAAGGTTTTATATATACAGTTCCTGCCAAGGGATCTTTTGTAAAAAGCTTAAATAAGGATTTTATCTATGAAGATAGTCTTAAGAAAATAGAAAAAAGCTTTGAAGATGCAATGAATGTGGCTAAATCTATAAACTTATCCAAAGATGACTTAATAGAAATTTTGGATAATCTCTACAATTAGGAGGACACTATGACTTATGCAATAGAAATTAAAAATTTAAACAAATCCTACAAAAACTTTTCCTTAAAATCTATTAATCTAAGACTAGAAGAAGGAATTGTTATGGGACTAATTGGAGAAAATGGAGCAGGAAAGACAACACTTATTAGGTCAATTTTAGGTTTCACATCTTACAAAGGAGATATTAAAATCTTTGGTAAAGGTATGAATAAAGGCTTAAAGGAAGATATAGGAGTAGTAATTGGAGATAAGTTTTTTATTGAAAAATTAAAACTCAAAAAAATTGATGAAGTAATGAACTCTTTCTATAAAAATTGGGATTCAAACTATTTCTTTGATTTATGTAAAAAACTTGAAATTCCAGATAAATCTTTTAAGAAACTATCTGCAGGTAATAAGGTTAAATTGAAGATTGCAACTGCCTTAAGCCATAAGCCCAGACTTCTCATCCTAGATGAACCTACATCAGGGCTTGATCCTATTGTTCGTGCTGAGATTTTGGATATATTTTTTGACTATATAAGAAATGATGGCGTATCAATCTTATTTTCAACCCATATAACAAGTGATTTAGAAAAGATAGCTGATTGTATAGCCTACATTTCCAATGGAAAACTCGTATTTAAAGACTATAAAGATGACATAGGATTTAAATATGGAATATTAAAGACAAGCGAGGATGAGATAGGCTTATATGACGACAAATATTTTATAAAAAAGAGAGTAGGAAAATACAATATAGATGTGTTGATAAAAGATAAAAGTGAATT
This sequence comes from Anaerococcus faecalis, assembly GCF_013371425.1. Taxonomy (NCBI): domain Bacteria; kingdom Bacillati; phylum Bacillota; class Tissierellia; order Tissierellales; family Peptoniphilaceae; genus Anaerococcus; species Anaerococcus faecalis. The sequence goes on along the minus strand of NZ_JABVBA010000009.1, from coordinate 1,321 downwards.
TAAAGAACTTTATCCTAATTCTGTGGTTGAAAAACCAAGCATAGAGGATATTATGTTAATGCTTAAAAGGGGTATCTAATGAAAAAAATAATCAAGGTTGACTTATATGAAAATTTACTTCCAATTATAGTATATTTTATATTTTCAATCCTCTTATCTTTAAGTTTAAAATTTTTAAACCCAAATACATCAATAAGGTCAAATCTTTTTGGTCTTATTTCGGGACTTTCAATAGTTATTTTTGCGACAGTTTGCCTAAATAATATTATAAATAACTCTTACAAAGACCTATTGAAATATCCTATATCAAGGTCAGATATAGCAAATTATAAGTTTGTAGAGTTTATAGGATTTGTTATTATATTTACTTTCATAGGTATAATAACATATTATCTTTCAGAAGGTCATGTGGAAATTTTAAAAATTATAGCAATCTATCTATTAGGGGCTTCATATTTTTCTCTTACTCTTCCGCTTATGTTTTTGTTTTCTGATAAGAATATTGCATATGTATTTTTAATTATATTTGTTTTAGGAACTATTGGTGGATTTATCCTAGCCTTTATTTCAAAAAATATTATAAAAATGGTCCTAAATAATGAAATTATACTTATTGTATTAGCTTTACTAGTATATTTTATCTCATATCTTGCTACAAGATTTATATTATCAAAAAAAGAGTTTTAAAATTATTTGAGGTTAGCGAAAGTTTTGCTAAGTCAAGTCCAAAATATTGTGTAAATTATCCTAGTCCAATATTTACTATTTCATTTTAATATACAATTTAGAAGATGTTATCCAATCCTCATTGATATCAATGAGGATTGCGCCTATTAGTCTAATAGCTGAGTCTTCATTTGGAAATATTCTAACGACTTTCTCTCTCCTTCTAACTTCTTCGTTTAGTCTTTCTAAGCAATTGGTTGATTTAAGTCTACTATGAATTACTCCATTAGATAAATAGGAAAAAGCATCTTCAAAGCCTTCATCTAAGGTGTTTAAAGAGGTTTGATATTTCTTTTCTGTTTCATATTTTGAGAAGATTTCTTCTTTCATTTTTCTTGCTAAGTTTATATCTTGGATTTTAAATAGGGCTTTGATGTCTGTTCTAAAGTCTTCAGTGTTTTTCTTTGGTGCTTTTGATAGGATATTTCTTAAGAAATGTACCTGACATCTTTGCCATATTACATTTAAGAATGTTTCTTTTATTGCTTTTACTAGAGCTTTGTGAGCATCTGATATTACCATTTTAAGTCCAGATAGTCCTCTAGCTTTTAAATATTCAAAGAAGTTTGACCATGAATATTCACTTTCACTAGAA
>NZ_JABVBA010000008.1:0-124328 GCF_013371425.1 Anaerococcus faecalis | reverse complement strand
AAAAGTGTTGCCTCAAAAAATGAAAGTATATGAGGCTTGTTTGCTATGCACATTTTTAAGTTTTGTGACTTGAAAAAATTTTAAAAAATTTTTAAAAATAACTATTGACTTCCTTAGTTGGTCTATTAAAGTTATAAGCATTAAGCGTGTATTTAATTATCAATAATTATATCATACTTAAGTATGATTTTCTACTGTTCGTATTGACAAAAAGAAGATGAGTATATATAATGATAACTAAGTTATCATGGTTGGATTTTGTAGTAGGAAGAAGGTGAATGAGTGTTGAGTTTAAGTGGGTATGATGCTACTCATAGCAAAATTTTAGAAAGTGGTATAAAAAACTTTTTAAAAGATGGTTATGAGAAATCTAACTTAAGAAAGATTTGCAAAGAAGCTGGGGTAACTACAGGAGCTTTTTACCGTCATTTTGATGATAAGGAAAATTTGTTTACAAATTTGGTAGAACCTTTTGCAAGTCAGATTCTTGATATTTATAAAAATTATGAAAGCAAAAGTCTTAAAACTTATGAATCTAATGAAGAGTTAAGTAAAAATAAGTTATTAGAAATACTGAAAATGAAAGAAGAAGCATCTGTAAAGTCCGTATCTTTCTTTTATGATAATAAAGATATTTTTGAGCTTTTGATTTTTTCTTCATATGGTACAAAATACGAGAACTTTATTGATGAAATTATAGGATTTGAAGATGAAAATCATAAAAAAATTTTAAACCTAATTTATAAGAATGGATATAGGAGCGTTATTACTGATGAGGGACTACATCTTATAAACCATGCTTACATTTATGCGCTATCAGAATTAGTAGTACATTCTAATAGTAAGGAAGAAGCAATTCATAATGCAAAGATTATAGCGGGATTTTTTAATGATGGTTGGAAAAAGATTAGGGGATTATAATCCTTAATTTTTTTAAAAATATGATAACTAAGTTATCTTTTTATGGAGGTGGAAATTATGAAAAAAGAAAATCAATTTAAAAAACTAATGATATTGGCGAACAATCATAGGTCAAGTTTAAATCTGTCAGTGCTACTAGCAAGTCTTGGAGTTATTTTTGGAATACTTCCCTTTATAAGTGGAGGGAAAATTGCTGAAGGACTTATATCAAATGATACTGATAAAAATTACTATATCTTATGGTGTTTAATTGGACTACTTGGTTATGCTTTAAAAACTTTATTATATGCATGGTCTCTATCTATTTCCCACAAGGCTACTTTTTCTATACTTGCTGATATTAGGATAAAAATGATAGAGAAACTTCCTAAACTTTCTCTTGGAACAATAAGCGAAACTCCAAGTGGAGCTTTTAAGCAAAAAATTGTTGATCAGGTAGAAAGTATGGAGAGTCCACTTGCTCACATGTTCCCTGAAATGACAGCAAATTTACTAGGTCCTGTTTTTGTATTTTTATATCTTTTATTTGTAGACTGGAGAATGGGACTCTTATCCCTCGTATCATTTCCAATAGGTATGTTTTTTATGGTAAGTGTTTTTAAATCTTATGGAGATAATTTTGCTGGTGCGATGAAAATCGGAGGAGAAATGAATTCTTCTCTTGTAGAATACGTAAATGGGTTAGAAGTGATAAGGTCATATAATCAGACAGATAAAACTTATAAAAAAATCACCGACAAAGTTTATGCTAATGCTAAATATTATTATGACTGGATGACAAAAACTCAATTTGGAATGTCAATGTCAAAAGCAATCACTCCAACTACTCTTCTAGCTATACTTCCATTGGGATATATCTTTTATAAGAATGGATCTTTATCCTTAACAGGATATCTACTTTCCATAATTTTATCCTTTTCCTTACAAGGATTACTAAATACTATGATGAGATTTACAACTATAGGAGCTCAAGTAGGCACTTTAGTAGAAAATGTGGAGTCTGTTCTTAATGCGACTGAGCAAATTCACAGTGAAGAAAAAATTGTTATTAAAAATCATGATATAGAGCTTAATAATGTGAGTTTCGAGTACGAAGATGGTCAAGAAATCTTATCAGATATTTCCTTACAAATAAAAGAAGGAACTAAAAATGCTTTTGTAGGTTTGTCAGGTGGCGGAAAATCTACTATTGCAAAATTAATTGCAGGATTTTGGGATGTAAAGAAGGGTGAGATTAAGATGGGCGATATTCCTTATGAAAACATTCCTTTAGAAGAGCTTTATGATCAGGTATCTTTTGTGTCCCAAGACAACTTTTTATTTGATGATACTGTAAGGGAAAATATAAGAATGGGTGACCCTAAGGCGAGCGATAAAGAAGTTGAGGAGATATCAAAAAAAGCTGGCTGTCATGAATTTATATCTCATTTGGAAAATTCATATGAAACTAGGGTTGGAAAACAAGGTGAAAGTCTTTCTGGAGGCGAAAGGCAGCGAATCGTTATAGCTAGAGCGATGCTAAAAAACGCCCCTATAGTTATATTTGATGAAGCAACGGCCTATATGGATCCAGAAAATGAATATTTAATTCAAAATTCTTTAAATGAATTAATTAAAAATAAAACTGTAATCGTGATTGCACACAGATTATATACAATAAAAGATTCGGATAAGATTTTTGTAGTAAATAATGGAAAAATTGAAGACTCTGGTAAGCATGAAGATCTTCTAAATTCTTCAGAGACTTATAAGAAGCTTTGGAAAACAAGTATAGGAAAGGAGGATTAATATGTTAGAAACCTTAAGTAAAATTTGGAGGTTTTCAGCTAAGGAGAAGTCAAACTTAAATAAATCTTTAGTTGTATCAGTAATTCATGCATTCTTTTATGTTTTGCAAATGGGAGCAGTTTACTTTATTTTGTTAAGTGTTGTAAATAATGGAGAAAAATTAAGAACATCCTTAATGGCTTTTGCTATTATTCTTGCATCTATATTTGGACGAATGATAACAAATTATTACGCACAGTTAAGACAAACTCATGCAGGTTATTTTATGGTTGCAAATGCAAGAATTAAAATGACAGATAAGTTGAAAAAAATTCCAATGGGTTTACTAAATAATTCAAAAATGGAAAATATTTCAGGAATATTAACAACAGGGCTAAGCGAAACAGAAAACACTGTTCCTTCAATTCTCATAACCATGCTTACTGGATTTTTAACAGCCTTTGTTTTTACTATCATGGTTTTTGTTTTTGATATTAGAATTGGGATTGTAGTTGCAATAGCAACATTAATATACCTTTATGTTAGTGATAGAATGCAAAAAGTTTCAGCTAAAGTTGCTCCCAAAAGAGCCAATGCCCAAATTAATTTATCTGATAGAGTTTTAGAACATATACAAGCCATGCCTGTTATTAAATCATTTAATTTAACGGGTAAGGGAGATAAAAACACAAGAGATGCTATTTTTGAGAGTAAAAAAACTAATTTAGAAGTAGAGAGAAGATTTACTCCTTATACAATTTTTTCTTCTCTAATTTTAAATGTTGCATCATTTATATTGATGTATTTGGCTATTAGATTTTATTTTGATCAAACTATGAATTTAACAAACTCTTTGATGACATTGATTATGTCTTATATGATATTTTCTCAGATTCAGGAGGCAGGATCTTCAATGTCAGAGCTAAGAATAGTAGCAAGTTCTATTGATAAAGTTGATGATATTATGTCGCTTAGTGAGATGAAATCGAAGGCTGGTCTAAAATTAACAAGTAAAAGAAATATTGAATTTAAAAATGTTTCTTTTTCCTATGGAAATAAAAAAATAATAGATAAGGTATCTTTTAAAATTCCTGAAAAAACCACTGTGGCATTTATAGGACCATCAGGAGCTGGGAAAACAACCCTATCAAAGCTCATTGCTAGATTTTGGGATGTAGATAGTGGAGATATTACAATAGGTGGAGTAAATATAAAAGATATTAGTTTAGAAGAATTGATGGATAATATCTCCATAGTCTTTCAATCAGTATATCTATTTAATGATACTATTGAAAACAATATAAAATTTGGAAATCCTAATGCAAGTCATGAGGAAGTCATAAATGCTGCAAAAAAAGCTGCGTGTCATGATTTTATTATGGCTTTGCCAAAGGGATATGACACAGTAATAGGAGAAGGGGGTGCTAATCTTTCGGGAGGTGAGAAACAAAGAATATCAATAGCAAGAGCAATTATTAAAGATGCACCAATTATAATTTTAGATGAGGCAACTGCAAATGTTGATCCAGAAAATGAGGACAAATTACAAATTGCGATTAACTCATTAATGAAAGAGAAGACGGTGATTATGATAGCCCATAAATTAAATACCATAAAAAACGCTGATCAAATCATCGTCTTAGAAAAGGGTCAAATTGTTCAAAAAGGTGAACATGACGAATTAATTAAAGAAGAAGGTATATATTCTGATTTCATTAAAATCAGAGAAAAAGCTGAAAATTGGAAAATTAAATAAGGAGGAGAAAATGAATTTAAAAAATATTGTAAAAATTGCTGTTTTTTCAGTTATAGGATTTGTGTTAACAATGGGACTTGGTTATGCTACAGGAGCTTTAGGTGTAATGCCTAGTTTATATTTGTCTTGCGCCTTTGCTACGATTGTAGTAGCGCCAGTATTTGTAATTTTGGCAAGGAGTGTAAAGGTGAGGGGAACCGCATTTTTATATTTCTTTTTGATAGGACTATTCTACACTCTTATGGGGATGTGGCCTATTATAATTATAAATACCATTGCTGGAATATTAGCTGAACTTGTAGTGGGAAGTAGTGAAAATTATGATAGAGGCAATAGTAAGGTTGGTCTTGCTTTTGGAGCGGGTATGTTTGTATATTCACTTCATCCTATGATAATTGTGTTTTTCTTTTCAAAATCTAAGGCGATGCTTGAAATGATGGGAGCGGACTACTTTGACTTTTTAAGAAACTTTTACACACCTGCAAATATTGGAATTTGTTTTGTTATTTCCATAATTGCATCAATCATTGGTGCAAAATTTGGATCATATATCTATAATAAGTTTTTTGCTGGGAGGAATAAAAAAAGTGTTCTTGGTTAAAAGTAAAAAAGAGAAAAAGGAAGTAATTAGCCCAATTACTATAATTGGGCTAATTATAATCTTTTCTATAATACTCACAATAGGAGATGAAGCTTTTTATATTACATGTCTACTATTAAGCTTGTTATCATTATCCATTTATTCAGTAAAGTTAAGTTTTAAATTTACTTTATTTTTGATTGTAATTTTTATTTTAATAAGGATTTTAGAAAATTATTTGGGTGGTGTCTTTATTGGCTCGATATATCTCATGCTTAGAATTATATTTCTTTACGCTCCTATATTTATCATGGCAAGAGTTATGAGTCTATATTCGGCATCTTTTATTGTAGCTTCTTTTACTAATAGAGGAATGCCTACAAGCTTTGGACTTCCTATTGCTTTATTCTTTAGGTTTATACCTGAAATAAAAATAAGACTCCAAGAAATAAAAGATGGACAAAAGATAAGAGGATTTAATACTAGTATATTTCACCCAATAAAGACTTTTGAGCTTTATTTTGTGCCTTTACTTTATAAATGTCTTGAAATAAGCGATGTATTAACCTGTTCAATTATTTTAAAGGGGATTGAAATAGATTGTAAAAAAACATCCATATATAATTTGCAATTTTCAAAATTTGATTATTTTATGTGGGTTAGCACAGTTATTATGCTAGGAGCAAGTCTATGGAAAATGTGATTAGTGTTAATATTAAATCTTTTTCTTATGGAGAAAATGAGAATTTAAAAAATATTAAATTTAATATCAAAGATGGAGAGTTTATTTTATTAACAGGCAATTCTGGTTGTGGGAAGAGCACACTAATAAGAATAATTACGGGTCTTTTTCCAAGCTTTTATGAAGGAAAATTAGATGGAGAGGTTGAAATTTTAGGAAGAGATATAAATGAATATAAAAAAGGAGAACTTTCAAAAATTTTATCCATTGTTTTTCAAAATCCCAAAGATCAGTTTTTTTGTACAAATGTTTATGATGAAATTGCCTTAGGGGCAGAAAACTTGGGAATTAAAAGAGATTTGATTATAGAAAAGATAGAGTCTATAAGTAAATTGCTTAAAATAGAAAAACTGCTTGATAAATCTATTTTTTCACTATCAGGAGGAGAAAGACAGAGAGTAGCTATTGCTTCAGCTCTTATTCAAGATAGTAGAATTTTATTTTTTGATGAACCATCTTCTTCTCTAGATTATGATTCTATTGAAAGCTTTAAAGAGATTTTAAAAGAATTAAAATCTATGGGTAAAACCATAATAGTAGCCGAGCATAGACTTTATTATCTAAAAAACTTATTTGATAGAATTGTGTTTATGAAAGGTGCAACAATCAATGAAATTTTCACAAGAGAAAATTTTAATAATAATCTAGCCAAAGAATTAGGACTTAGGACTTTAGAAGAAAAAAACTTAAAAACTGAAAGAATTTTTTTTGAAAAAGATTCTGTAGAATTTTTTAATAATATATATGTAAGTGTTGGTAAGAAAAGCATTTTAGAAAACATTTCTTTTGATTTAAAAAAGGGAGAAGTTTTAGGAATACTTGGGAAAAATGGATCGGGGAAGACATCTCTATCAAGAATAATAACTGGACTTGTTGGAAAAAATCAAGATACAAGTATAGGTGTACGAGAAAAAGAAAGACTAAAAAATTCTTACCTAGTCCAGCAGGATGTAGATTCACAAATATTTTTAGATACAGTTGAAAATGAACTCCTGTCTATATCATCTGATAAAGAAGAAATTAAAAAACTTTTAAAGGAAATAAATCTTTGGGAGAAAAGAACATCACATCCTCAAAAATTATCAGGAGGTCAGAAACAAAGGCTAGCTGTAATTACTGCTTTTCTATCAAATAGACGAGTGATCATATTAGATGAACCAACATCAGGACTTGATTATAAGAATATGGAAATTATGGCTAAGCTTATAAATGAGTATTCTAAAAAGATTTCAATAGTTATTATAACTCATGATTTGGAATTTCTTTTTAAGTGTTGTAATTTTGCTTTAACTCTAGATAAAAATAATTATGATAGGTTTGTCTTATTTAATAATGAAGAAAAAATATTTGAATTTATTGAGCAAATGTAATATTTCAACTTATCATATATTAAAACAAGGAGGAAATAGACTTAAACATCGAAAGACGATATTTATATAATATATCTGTTAAAAATAATATAGCAAATCCAAAAAGAATCTATATTAAAAATAGTTTCGTTCATTTTAGAGGACTAACCGTGCCCAAGAGCAGGAGTCCTCTTTTTTGACTAAAAACATAAAAACAAAAAGAATGGAGGAAACATAAATGACAAAAGAATATTACCTTTATGTCGGTGCAAAAAAAATTAAACTAATCGAGCAGATATACAAAGTCTACTGGCAAGAAAAAGAACACGAAAAGTATTTAGAGCAGATGGACAAGAAAAACCACTTGCTCTTTTTTCATCATTGGATCATGACGGGATTTTGAAGATAATCTATAAGATAAAAATGTTGATGTAGAAAAAGTTGTAGCCACACAAATGTGATTGAAGCATAAAAAATGTATCAACCCTTACCCTTTAATCAAGATTTAGGTTGATACACAAAATTATTTACACTTCCGCCCCTTATAAGCATTAAGCGTGTATTAAGTTATTCTTCATTTAAAGAAATTAAATAAGAAGTATAAGCAAAGCTATTGACAATGATTATCAGAGTTGATACAATAATACCGACAAGAGTGTCGGTATGGAGGTTGTTTATGAAATGAAAATGGAAGCCGATGAAAGAAAAAAGCAGATTAGACAAGCAGCTATTAAAGTCTTTTTGGATAAGGGATTTAGAAATACAGTTATGAATGACATTATGGAAGCTACTGGGCTTTCTAGAGGTGGGTTGTATCATCATTATGGTTCTACTTATGAAATCTTATATGACATTATGGTAGAAGGTAATTTAAATAGAAAGGATATTATTCAAAAATCAATTTATGATGAAGATTTAATATTAAGTCCGAAGTTGTTTTCGAGAATGATTATAGACAAGATACTTGCAGATAGTGATTATGTAAAGCTTTATATTATGTTTTTATGTGAGTTAAAAGAAAATGATGATCTGAAAGAACTATATGTGAAAATAAAAAAAGAGTCCATACAAGTATTTAAAGAATTGTTCTCTACTTTGTTTAACGAGTTACCTTCTGATAATACATTTGAATTTATGATTAATATTATAAATTCTGGATTGATGGCTTGCGAAATTTTGAATGCACGTGAGAATTTTGTAAAAAATAAGATATATTTAACTGAAATGATAGAGACTTATTTTACAAATGTTATGAAAAAAGATGATGAAAGGAGTTAAATTTATGGATCTATTAAAAAAATATATTAAGAGAAATAAAACACCATATTTTATTTCTGTGTTATTTGCAATACTTGGAGTAATTTCAAATCTTTTTGTATATATTATTCTAAGTAAAATGATTATATCATTGATTGATGGTAGCCAAGATTTTCATTACTATATAAATAAAATTTTCTTGATACTTTCATGTCTTATAATCAAAGAAGTGTTCGTATTTTTGTCAACTATGATTTCTCATAAAACAGCCTATCAAATAATACGAGATATAAGAAAAAGTCTTATGGAAAAATTATTTAATATGCCATTAGGAGATATATTGAATGAGTCTACTGGTAAGTTAAAAGACATAATTGTAAATCAAGTTGATAATACTGAAACAACATTGGCACATATGATACCTGAGATGACAGCTAATTTAGTCGGACCTATAATATTATTTGTTTACATGTTAATTTTAGATTATAGACTTAGTTTAATATCTTTAATTCCATTAGTTATTGGTGGATTTTTTATGGCAGGGCCGATGAAAAGAATGAAGGTAAAGTTTCCACAAGCAGTTAAAATTGGTCAAGATATGAATAATTCCGTGGTTGAGTATATCAATGGGATTGAGGTTATTAAAACATTTAATCAAGGCGAAAAATCTTATAGAAAATACAAGGACAATGTGTATAAAAAGGCGAATTATTATTACGATTGGATGGGAGAAAATACAAGAGACTATGCGATAAGTATGTCTATTGCTCCAGTTGGTATTTTGACAATTATACCATTTGGTTTATATTTCTGCATGGATGGTTCACTAGATGGTGGTGTATTTTTAACATTGATAATCCTTTCTTTTGGGACTATTCAAAATATTATGAGAGTAATGACTTTTGAAGATGATATTGGAAGAATGTCAACTATTTTCAAAGAGATTAAAAATATACTTTCTGCGAGAGAATTATCTCATAAAAATGAAAATGTGGATATGAAAAATTATAATATAGAGATGAAAAACGTAGATTTTTCTTATGAAGAAGATAAACAAGTCCTAAAAAATATAAATATAAATGTAGAAGAAGGAAGTGTGAATGCTTTAGTAGGCGAATCTGGTTCGGGAAAGTCGACTATTGCAAAACTAATTTCAGGATTTTGGGACGTAGATAGTGGTTCTATAAGTATAGGAAATGTAAATATTAAAGATATATCTCTTGAAAAGCTATCTACTATTATTTCCTATGTATCACAAGATAATTTTCTTTTTGATATGTCAATTAAAGATAACATCAGGATAGGAAATAAAAATGCTAGTGATGAGGAAGTAATTGAAGTATGTAAGAAATCAGCCTGCCATGATTTTATAATGAACTTGTCAGATGGATATGATACAAGAGTAGGAGAAGCTGGTAAACATTTATCTGGAGGAGAAAGGCAAAGAATATCAATTGCAAGAGCTATGATAAAGAATGCTCCGATAGTTATTTTAGATGAGGCTACCTCTTATATCGATCCTGAAAATGAGGCTTTGATTCAAGATGCAATATCAGAACTTGTCAAAGGAAAAACTCTAATTATAATTGCCCATCGTTTAAAGACAATAACAGATGTAGATAATATATTTTTAATTAAAAATGGAGAACTTGCATGTAAAGGAAGTCATGAAGAGCTTTTGAAGGAATCAAAAGATTATCATGATCTATGGGTAACTGCATTGAAAGGAGAAAAAGATGCTTAGTGTTTTTAAAAAAATATGGAATTTTTCTAATGAAGAACAAGTGTTCATAAAAAAATCAATCTTTGCTAATTTTTTCGGTTCTATTTTTAATGCTTTACAATTTGCAGCAATTTATTATGCGATTTTCGGGATAGTAAATAAGGATATAAGTTACAAAACAATTGGAATATCAAGTTTACTTTTATTAATTAGTATAGCTGGAGTAATTATTTCAAAAAATTTATCTATGCTCAAACAAACACATGCTGGATATTTTATGGCTGGACACAAGAGAGTTGAATTAGGTGAAAAAATAAAAAAAGTTCCCATGGGATTCTTCTCAAGTCTAAGTTTAGGAAATTTAACAACTATTGCGACTACTAACTTAGATAATGTAGAAACTTGGGTTCCAACTTTGTATATTATGGTTTTCGGTGGTATGCTTAATGCTATTGTTTTTATCTTATCCTTATTTTTATTTTCTTATAAGGTAGGTCTTGTAGCAATAGTTGGCTCTATTGTATTTTTGTTGATTGTTGCTCGTATGAAAAAAAGGTCTAGTAAAAATGCAGACAAGATTCATGAGATTCAAGTATCACTTACCAAAGAAGTCTTATCAACATTGCAAGGAATGCAAATTATAAAATCATACAATCTAAGAGGAAGTAACAATAAAAAACTTGATAAAAGCTTTGATGGTGCAAGTAAATATTCTTTTGATTTAGAAAAAACTATAATGCCATATAGTTTATTAGCTAAAATAATAATAGCTATAACAATTTGTTTGATGTTATTTATATCAATAAAATTATATTTTGTTGAAAACAGTCAAATAGTCAATACTATTATGATACTTATAGCAAGTTTTGTAATATTTGATGGGCTTATAACATCTGGTTCTGCTATGGCAATGCTAAGAATGGTTGAGAATGCAATAGATTCTTATTCCTATGTAAATGATATGGAAGATATGGAAGAAGGAGAAGTTTCAGAGCCTATAAAAAATCACAATATAGTCTTTAAAAATGTCAGCTTTTCTTATGATGACAGACCAATTTTAAAAAATGTATCAGCAGAGATAAAAGAAAACACCATGACTGCCATAGTTGGTCCATCGGGATCTGGTAAGACTACATTTTGTAATCTAATAGCGAGATTTTGGGATATAAATTCTGGTGAAATTTTAATAGGTGGAAAAAATATAAAAGACTATAAGATAGAAAACCTTATGAATTCAATTTCCATGGTATTTCAAGACGTCTATCTCTTTGAAGATACAATTGAAAATAATATAAAATTTGGAAGACAAAATGCAAGCCATGAAGAAGTAGTTCAAGCTGCAAAAAAAGCAAGATGTCATGAATTTATAGAAAATCTCCCAGATGGATATAATACTATTATCGGAGAAGGTGGAGCAAGTCTATCTGGCGGAGAAAAACAAAGAATTTCCATTGCAAGAGCAATGCTAAAAGACGCAGATATAATTATCTTTGATGAAGCAACTGCAAATATAGACCCAGAAAATGAAGATAAGCTTAAAGAAGCAATAGAATCATTAACAAAAAATAAGACAGTAATAATGATTGCTCATAGGTTAAAGACAATTAGAAATGCTGACCAGATTTTAGTCTTAAAAGATGGAGAAATAGTAGAACGTGGAAATCACGAAGAACTGATTAAAAATAATGGACTTTATTCTGACCTTATAAATGCAAAAGCTAAGGCAGAATCATGGAAATTAAATAATTGATAGGAAGAAAGATTTAAAGTCTTTGAATAGGAAAATTTAGATTAGAGGATTTATGCCTAGTAGCATAAGTCCTCTTTCTATTTAAAAAGAAATCTAAACAATATTTGAACTTTAACAATCGAATATATCAAGACAAGGCGTTATCAGTATTTAGATTGATACACAAAATTATTTACACTTCTAGAGAAATCTAAGGGAGTAACGAAAAGTTACACCCTTAAATAACCACAATAACAAGACTTCCTAAAAGCAGAAGTCCAGACTTCCGAAAATCAGGAAATCAAGAATTTCGATTTTCGAAAATATGGAAAAATACAAGGTAGATAGGATATAAAATTGAATAAATGTAAAATTTATGGTAAAATGATATTAATAATAGTTATCAACTGGAGATAAAAATGTTAAAAAAATTTTTTGAAAATGTAAAAAATCCTAAAAATAATTTTGGCGGTCGTTTCATGGTGAAAGGAATGAACGTTGGTCACGAAAAATTGGCGAAATGGGGCAGATCCTTTCTGCATATTAAAAGCTCGGATGTGGTTTTAGATCTAGGGTGCGGTGGTGGACGTAATGTTCAATACTTCTTAACAAAGGCTAAAAAAGTATATGGAATGGACTATTCTAAAACAAGTGTAGATATCGCAAGTTCAGTAAATAGCGAATCTATAAGAGATGGCAGGTGCAAAATTATTGAAGCAGATGTGGCTAAGTTACCTTTTGAAGATGAATCCATAAATATAGTAACTGCCTTTGAAACTATTTATTTTTGGAATAATATAGAAGTACCCTTTAAGGAAATCCATCGTGTTCTAATTAAGGACGGTCAGTTTCTAATATGTAACGAAGGAGCATATAGAGATCATAAAAATATAAAGAAATGGGCGGATATGCTAGATTTTGAAGTTTATTCTCCCGAATATCTCACAGAAACATTGAATAAGATAGGATTTAAATGCGAATACCATCTGGACGAGAAAAAGCATCTAGCTTTTTTAGCTAGGAAATTATAAAAAATTTGTGAATAATGAAAAATAAATTATAAAGAGAAGTAGAGAAAAAGTCTACTTCTTTTTTATTGCAAGGATGATTAGAATTGCAATAAATAAAAGATATTATTGGATAGAATTAAAAGAAGAATTTTTCACAGACAAAAGGATAAAAAGATTAAGGAGAATATCGAGAGGAGGAACTGATATAATAATATAAATAAAAAATACGTAAACATGAATTTTTCAAACAAAATAAGGAATGGTAAATATGAAGATTAATTATAACGGACTTTGGAAAGTACTTATTGATCAAAATATGAATAAAAAGGAATTGATGGATAAGGTAGGGCTATCACCAGCAACTGTTGCAAAAATGTCAAAAGTAGGAGAATTTAATGATATTATAACAAAAGTATTATCGACAGCTATAGTACCATTTTTACCATTTTTTATATTTGATAACTTTTCAAAGATGGCTTTTACAGGATCAGGATTTGCAGTACTTTCCATATTTTGGAAAATATTCTTATGTGTAATAGCACTTCATTTAGTATATATTTCAATACTCTTTATAATAAATGGTGTATACACAAAGAAAAACCCTATTACACTTATGAAAAACCAAGTGAAAGGATATTTAACAGCAGTTGGAACTCAATCATCAGTTGCAACAATTCCTGTAAACTTAGAATGTGTTAAGCAAAATAGTGTAACTAAAGGAATAAGAGACTTTGTAATACCCTTAGGAGCAACAGTACATATGCCAGGCTCCATGATTACAATTACAGCTTGTACATTTACAATTCTTGTAATGTATGGAATGGATCATTCTTACCTACTAATGCTAAAATATATGGCGATTTTGGGAATTGCAATGGTTGCAGCACCAGATGCACCAGGTGGAGCGGTAATGAGTGCCCTACCATTTTTACCTGTAGTAGGTATTCCATCTGAAGGAGAACTTGCATCACTTTTAATAACACTTTACTTGACACAAGACTCATTTGGAACAGCAGCAAATATATCAGGAGATACAGCAATCTCAGTTGGTATAGATAAGATATTAAAGGAAATTTTATAGAAAATTTAGCACCAATTTTTAAATCAAGAATTTTTATTTCTCCTCCGTGTATTTTAATAGTTTTATAAATAAGGGAAAGACCAAGACCTGATCCCTTTTCTTTTTGATTTTCCTTATTTATCCTATAAAAGGGAATGAAGACTTTATCTCTTTCATTATTTTCTATACCTATACCTGAGTCTTCTATAAAAATTTTAATACTTTCTTTTTTTATCTTAGAATAAATTTTAATATAGCCATCTTTTTTATTATATTTCATGGCATTTTCTATAATATTATAAAATACCCTATATATTAGGATGTCATTTCCTAGAATATAAGACTCATCACATTTATTTTCTATGCTTATATTTTTCTTATCTGAAAGGTATGCTAAGTCCTGGTTTACCTCTTCTATAAGTGATGATATTTCTATTTTTTCATCTCTTTTTATTGAATTAAGTTCGCTTATATCTAGAAGATTTGTTACAAGTTTTTTTAGTCTATCACTTTCATTTTTAATCATGTGAATTAAATCTTTAACCTCATCATCATTCATATACATCTCATCATATAAGTCTATTTGAGAATTTATTATTGCAAGTGGAGTTTTAAGCTCGTGAGCTGCTACTCTTGTAAATTCTTTTTCGGCCTTATAAGATTCATCAAGTCTTTTAAGCATTCTATTAAATGAATTTTTAATCTTTTCAAATTCTTTTATTTCTTCATCTCTTATTTGGTATTCTTTAATATTTTTCAACTCAATCTTTTCAATTTTTTGAGAAAAATCATCCAAGGGCTTAAGTGATTTTCCACTTATAATATAGGATAAGATTCCACCACTTAAGCTTATTATAAGAGTTATAAATGCAGATTTTTTTGAAAAATTTATCTTTATATTAACTACTTGGTTTGAAAATGTACTGAAAAAATCATCAATCTTATCCTCATCTATCTTTATATAAATTTTCTCATCACTTTCTACATCAGCAATATATCCATTTAAGGAGTCCATGTAGTAATAGGCTGTTTTATTAAGAAAAAAGTTCATAGCTATGCAGCTTATACCAACAAGGAGGGCTGTCATTATGGCAATTCTTAATCTTAAGGAAATTTTTTCATTTTCTTTTCCTTAAAAGATATCCTACGCCTATCCTATTTTCTATAGGATCATAGGATAGTTATTTTTTTAGTTTTCTTCTAAGGGCTGATATGTGAACTCTTATAGAATTTGATAGCATATCTATACTGGAATCCCACACATGTTCAATTAACTCTTCCTGACTTATAGGTCGACCTTCATTTATAAGTAAGTATTCTAAGATTCCTGTCTCTTTTCTGGTTAAGATAATAGATGAATTATTAATTTTTGTAAGTCTTGTTTTTGTATCCAAAGTTATTCCGTCAAAAGAAAGTAGGCTATTATTTTGAATAAATCTTCTTCTTGTTAATGACCTTATTCTTGCCTTAAGCTCATCTAGGTGAAATGGCTTTTCTAAAAAGTCATTGGCTCAATAATCAAGACCTTCAACCTTATCTTCGATTTGGCTACGAGTGGATAAAATGATTATTTTTATTTCATCATCATTTTTTCTTATAGTCTTTAATACATCCATTCCATCTATAAATGGTAGATTTAGGTCGAGTACAATTAAATCATAATTTTCAACTAAGAACAAATCTAAGGCCTTTTTTCCGTCATAGGCTGATTCAACCACATAACCTGATTCTTTTAGGCTTGTATTTATAGTCTTATTTAAAATCACTTCATCTTCAACTATCAAAATTTTCATAAGATTCACCTTTATAATAATTATAACAAAAGTCAGTAAATTTTTGCTTAATATTATTTCTTAACATAAATTTTATATGGATTTTTGTAAGATAAATCTATAAGAAAAAAGGAGTGATTATTATAAAAAAGAAAAAATATGTACAAGTTTTTAGTCTTGTTCTCGCTTTAGTATTTATAATTTATGGTGCATATCGTGGTGAAGTTGATACTGTATTTTCTAAAGCTATAAACTTGTGTTTGGAGTGTGTTGGAATTGGATAAGTTAAAATCAAAAATAATATCAAAGTATAGGTTTCTTATACAAATTTTGGCAAGTCTACTTACTAATTTTCATCTTACAAACTTCATAAAAGGAAAAATTTATAGGGGGGATTTTAAAAGAATTTGTGTACCAGGACTTAATTGTTATTCTTGCCCTGCTGCTAGTGGGGCTTGTCCTATAGGTGCTTATCAGGCAGTGGTTGGATCAAGTAAATTTAAATTTTCATATTATATAAGTGGATTTTTGATACTAATTGGAGTTTTATTTGGAAGACTAATTTGTGGATTTTTGTGTCCGTTTGGGCTTTTTCAAGAATTACTACATAAAATCCCTACTAAGAAAATTTCTACTAAAAAACTAAAACTACTTAAGTATTTAAAGTATATAATTCTTGCTGTTTTTGTAGTGATTTTACCTATTACTATAAATAATGACCTAGGGATGGGTAATCCATATTTTTGTAAATATATTTGTCCTCAAGGTGTTCTTGAAGGTGCTATTCCTTTATCTATTGTTGATACATCTATAAGGGCAGCACTTGGACCTTTATTTAATATGAAGCTTACTATCCTTATAATTTTTATAATACTAAGTATATTATTTTTTAGACCATTTTGTAAGTGGATATGTCCTTTAGGAGCCTTTTATGCTTTATTTAACAAAATTTCTCTATTTAAGATAATTTTAGATAAAAAAAAGTGTATATCTTGTAACAAGTGTGTTAAGTCATGTAAAATGGATGTAAACGTAAGGAAAAGTCAAAATCATTCTGAATGTATAAGATGTGGTATGTGTATTAGTTCTTGTCCAACTGATGCAATTAAATTTAATTTTGGACTAGAAAGAGGAAATAAAAATGATAATAAAAAATGAGAAGAAAATTAAAAAAATAGTTAAAGCATTAGCAATTACTTTAAGTCTATCTTTGGTATTAGGAGCATGTGGACATAAAAATAATGATACAGATAATAAAAATGTAGTTAAAACAGAAGAAAAAGACTCATCATCAAATACAGACGATAAAATTATAGAACTTACTAGTAAGGAAAATGACATTATTGCAAATAACAAGAATCTTTGGAATAAGGTTTTTGAAAAAGCTGATAAGAATGATACGGAAAAAAGTAAGGAGATGCCTTATGATGAATATCTAAAGAGTCTTGTTGAAAAATCAAAAGATAAGCTTAGTGAAGAAGATATGAAAAAAATAGATAATGATCTGGCACAAATAAAAGATATTGAAAGCAAACTTTCAAAATTAAAAAAAGATACTGAGAAGTCTCAAAGTTCAAATGAAGAAAGCGATGATTTACAAAAATTTCCAGCTTTTAATGCAAAAACTTTAAATGGGGAAGATATATCTAATGATATTTTTAAAGATAAGAAAGTAACTTTAGTAAATTTCTGGTTTAATGGTTGTTCACCTTGTGTAAGAGAGCTTCCAGAACTTCAAAAGCTAAATGACGAGATTGATAAAAAAGGAGGTCAAGTTATAGGTATAAATACAGAAGCAATTGATGGGAATAATACGGCTATTAAAGAAGCTAAGGATATATTAGATAAACAAGGAATAAAGTATAAAAATATATCACTTGATCCATCTAGTGATCTTGGAGAATATGCAGGAAAAATTATGTCTTATCCTACATCTATTCTTGTAGATAAGGATGGAAACATAGTTGGAGAGCCTATAGTAGGTGGAATTGATAATGAAAAAATTATGGAAAGTGTAAAAGATGGAATTGACAAAATACTTAGTAAATCTAAGTAAATAAAAAATATCGTATTTATAAAATTTTTTCATTGCTTACTTAAGTAAGTTTGTGAAAAAATGTGATTAACTTAATATTCTACCTCATATATAGGTGGAGTATTGAGCTTAACTTCAAGTGACTAAAAATCAAAATATAAAAATGAAATATAAATTTTAGTAATAGAGGTATTATATTATGTTTATATTGTAGATAAAAAGAAAATAAAAAACCACTCTTAAGAAATAGTTGGTAAATACTGTGGTTGATATAATATTTTACAGTTTAATTCTGTAAGTATATGAATTATGTATTATAGAGGCTTGT
Source organism: Anaerococcus faecalis (assembly GCF_013371425.1). Lineage (NCBI taxonomy): Bacteria > Bacillati > Bacillota > Tissierellia > Tissierellales > Peptoniphilaceae > Anaerococcus > Anaerococcus faecalis. The sequence continues at coordinate 106,299 of NZ_JABVBA010000008.1, read as the reverse complement.
GCAAACTACCAGATAAGCTGGGAATATCTTATTTGAGACTGTGTAAAGTTTTGTGTATAGAAACCTCCTGATTAGGGTAAAGAAAAACTAACCAGGAGGAATTTTTATGCCAAGAAAAAGACCAGAAACAAAGTTAAACAAAATATCTAAGATGTTAATTAAAAAATATCAGCCTCAAAGTACACAAGATATTCAAGAAGCACTAAAGGCGATACAATGCAAGAGCTTTTAAAAGCAGAATTAGATAAGCATTTAGACTATGAGTATGGTGAAAAACCACTTTCCCTAAATACAAGAAATGGAACAAGTAAAAAAACAGTTAGATCATCGGTAAGTAAAATAACAAATAAAATACTACCAACCATAGAAGAGTGGCAAAATAGACCACTAGAAAAAATCTATCCTATGGTCTTCTTAGACGCCATACACTATCACGTAAGAGAAAACAACATAGTAGTCAAAAAAGCAGTATATATAGCCCTAGGCTACAATCTAGAAGGCTTTAAAGAAATACTAGGAATGTGGGTAGGAGAAAACGAATCAAGCAAATATTGGCTCTTAGTATTAAATCAGCTAAAAGAAAGAGGGATAGAAGATGTATTAATATTCTCAACAGACAACCTTCCAGGATTTATCCAAGCCATAGAAGCAGTATACCCAAAAGCAGAAATCCAAAAATGCATAATCCACCAAATAAGAAACTCAACTAAATATGTATCCTACAAAGATATAAAAGAATTAATGAAAGACTTAAAAGCAGTATACAAGGCACCAACAGAAGAACTAGCTTTAACAAACCTAGAAATATTTGAAGAAAAATGGGATAAAAAATACCCAATGTGTGTAAGCTCTTGGAAAAATAACTGGACTTAAACTTCTCACATATTTCAAATACCCAGAAGGAATAAGAAAACTAATATATACAACAAACGTGATGGAAAACTTCAATAGACAACTAAGAAAAGTAACCAAAAATAAAACAATATTTCCAAATGACTACGCACTACAAAAAAGCTTGTACCTTGCAATGGTATATGCCTCAAGCAAATGGACAAGTAGAATTCGTGGCTGGGATCAAATCTTATCCCAATTATCAATATTTTTTGAAGGGAGGTTTTAAAAACAGGTAAAAAAACTATAAAATCAGCTGGAAATTTTCATGAAAATTTGACAGTTTATTCAGTTCGTATAAAATTAAAATAAGCTCCATTCCTATAGGAATGGACAGATATTGATACATAAAAAATTGTATCAACCCTTACCCTTTTATCAGGAGTCAGGTTGATACACAAAACTATTTACAGACCCGACCCTCTTATTAAAGAGTAAACTTTCTTAATTCTTTCATATTTTTTATAAGGATTTTTCCCTTATCTTCTAAATCTATGATTCCCATATCCTCAAGGTAAGATAATTTTCTAGACATGGTTTCTCTTGATATACCTGCGTATGAAGCAAGCTCTTGGCGCGTTATATTTGTATCAAGTAGAATAGTTCCATTAGCTTTAATCTTTCCATAGATTCCAATTAAATCAATTAATAGCTTTGCAACTTTCATATCAGCATTTATTACAATAAGTCTATCTATGAGTTTTTCACTTTTTCTTATTCTCTTATAAGATTGGTCTATAAGTCTTCTAAGAAAAATCTTGTTGTTTATAAGTACACTAAAGTCATATTTATCAAGCTCAATTATCTTGACATCACTTGTAGCAAGACCATGATATATATAATCTTCGTTTTTCAACATGTTGTGTCCTCCAACAAATTCACCTTTGCCATAAATATATAGAATTTGTTCGCGTCCATCTGATATTAGCATAAATATTTTTATAAAACCTTCATATATTACAAACATTTTTTCTGGCTTATCTCCAGGAGAGAAAACAGTTTCTCCTTTTTTATATTCTTTTATTTTAACATCTTTAGAAAGTCTATCAAGTTCTTTTTTTGTCAAAAAATTAAATAAGTCAATTTTTCCATAATCAAGGCTCATTTTATCACTTTTGCGTTTTTTCTTTTACGCTTTCCTTTCTATACAATTCTAGCAAAGAGTTAGCGTAAGATTCAAGTGACTTAGCTTTTTTCTTATCCATTGCTTCAACACCTTTTAGTTTATAGTCTTTTCCGATTTCCTCATATTTTTTTATTCCTAGGGTGTGGTAGGGTAGAATTTCAATTTTCTCTATATTTTTACTTATTGGATGAATGAATTTAACAAGGTTTTCCATATCTTCTTTGCTATCAGTAAAGCCTGGGACCATGACATGTCTTATCCAAATAGGGGTAAAGGAGTTTTTTATATAGTCTATAAATTTTAAAAGCTTATCATTTGAAAATCCAACCATTTCCTTGAAACCTAGGATGTTATAGTGTTTTATATCTAAAAGTATAAGATCGACTTTATCTATTATTTCTTCGTAGTAATTACTATTTCCAATTCCTGATGTATCAAGACATACATGGATATTTTCTTTATGTAGACTATCTATCAATTTGATTAAGTCTTTTCCGTGAATAAGAGGTTCTCCACCTGAAATAGTTACACCGCCACCATTTTTGAAATAAGGCTTCATTCTTTTTGCTTTTTCTACAAGATAGTCTACACTTACTTCTTTACCCTTTAGTGTATTTTGGGTGTCAGGATTATGACAGTAAATACAGTGAAGAGGACAACCTTGTAAGAAAAATATAGTTCTAATTCCTGGTCCATCAACAAGTCCCATAGTCTCTATAGAATGTAATCTTAGCATATTGTCCTCTCCTTATCTTTTATTTTAATATATTTAAGCTATATCGTGGAATGTCCTTTGAAGAACTTCTCTTTTTTGCTCATTTGTTAACCTATTAAATCTTACAGCATATCCTGAAACCCTAATAGTCAAGTTTGGATATTTTTCCGGATTATTGTAAGCATCCATCAATTTTTCTCTTTGAAGGACATTTACATTTAAATGAAAGGCATCTTGTCCAAAGTAGCCATCCATTATATTTACAAGATTTTCTACTCTTTGTTTATTTTCTTTACCTAAGGCATCTGGAACTATAGTAAAAGTATTTGAAATGCCATCTTCACAAACACACTCATATGGAAGTTTAGCTACAGAATTAAGAGATGCAAGTGCACCATTTTCATCACGTCCGTGCATTGGGTTTGCACCTGGGGCAAATGGTTCACCAACTTTTCTTCCATCTGGTGTGGAACCAGTTTTTTTACCATACATTACATTTGAAGTGATTGTAAGGGCAGATAGGGTATGGTGGGCGTTTTTATATGTTGGGTGTTTTTTAAGTTCATCTGAGAAATAGGATAAAATTTCTACAGCAATATCATCAACTCTTGAATCATCATTTCCATACTTAGGGAAGTCCCCAAAAGTCTCAAAGTCAACCGCTATACCATCTTTATCTCTTATTGGCTTAACTTTAGCATATTTTATGGCTGAAAGTGAGTCAGCAGCAATTGAAAGACCCGCAACTCCACACGCCATATTTATCTTGACTTTTGTATCTAAAAGACCCATTTGTCCAGCTTCATATGCGTACTTATCATGCATGAAGTGAATAGTATTTAAAGCTTTTATATACATTTTAGCAACTTCCGCTAAAACTTTCTTGTAGTTTTTCATTACCTTATCATAGTCAAGGTAATCATCTTCAATTTTTTCTATATCATCAAATACTTTTATAAATGATCCATCCTTATTTCTCTTCTTTTCATCAATTGAACCATTTATAGAGTAGAGGAGTGATTTAGCTAGATTTGCACGTGCTCCGAAAAATTGCATTTCTTTTCCAACTTCCATAGCAGATACACAGCATGCTATAGCATAGTCATCACCATACATATTTCTCATCAAATCATCATTTTCATATTGGATTGAATCTGTATTAATTGACATTTTTGAACAGTAATTTTTCCAAGCTTTTGGTAAATCTTTTGCCCAAAGTACAGTCATATTTGGTTCAGGAGATGGACCAAGATTTGTAAGGGTGTGAAGGAAGCGGAAGGCTGTTTTTGTAACAAGACTTCTCCCATCTAGTCCCATACCACCGATTGATTCTGTAACCCAAGTTGGGTCTCCACCAAACACTTCATCATATTCAGGTGTTCTTAAGTGTCTTACAAGTCTTAGTTTAATAACAAGTTGATCTATTAATTCTTGAGCTATCTTTTCATCAATTAGTCCTTTTTTCATATCTCTTTGGATATAACAGTCTATGAATGTAGTATTTCTGCCAAGGCTCATTGCAGCACCATTATTTTCTTTAACTGCAGCAAGATATCCAAAATATAGCCATTGAACAGCCTCTTTTGCATTCTCAGCTGGTCTTCTTATATCAAAACCATACTTATCTGCCATATTGATAATTTTACCTAAAGCCCTAATTTGTTCAGAAACTTCTTCCCTAAGTCTAATGGAAGCTTCTATATCTTCTTCACTTATAGGAAGTCTATCTAAGTCTTTTATCTTTTCTTCAATTAGTCTATCCATACCATATAGAGCTACTCTTCTATAATCACCGATTATTCTACCACGTCCATAGGCATCTGGAAGACCTGTTAAAAGTCCTACTGAACGAGCCTTTCTAATTTGCTTCGTATAAGCATCAAACACACCTTGGTTGTGAGTTTTTCTGAATTCTTTAAAAGTTTTTTCTAAAGTTTTATCCATACTTTGACCATAAGCATCTAGTGCTTGTTCAACCATCCTATATCCACCATATGGATTTACAATTCTTTTAAGAGCTTCATCTGTCTGAAGACCAAATATAACTTCATTTTCTTTATCAATGTAGCCTTCGTCATATCCATCTATTGTTGCAAATCTTGTAGTATCAGCATTTCTATAATTTTCAGTGACTTCTTTTTTAATCATTTCATCAACTATATGGTGAAGTTTTTTAGTTTTTTCACTCATACCTACTAAAAAAGATTCATCACCTTCGTAGGGGGTGTAATTTTCTTGGATAAAATTACGAACATTTATTTCGTCTTTCCAAATCTGACCCTTAAAATTTTCATATGCCTTCATTGTAGCCTCCTATAATTTATGTTAATTTAAATAGTTTCTTTATTTATATGTCAATTATATAAGGAAGGGGAGAGTTAAGTCAGTGATTTAAATCACATAATAAAAATTTTTATGAATTTATAATGAATTTTAGAGAGTAATAAAAAGTAGATGAAAATTGATTTTCATCTACTTTTTTATATTATTTTTTCCTAGGATTTTCTATAGCTGCTTGTGCTGCTGCAAGTTTTGCTATAGGAACTCTAAATGGTGAACAAGATACATAGTCAAGTCCTACTCCATATAGGTATTTAACTGTAGTTGGCTCTCCACCATGTTCTCCACATATACCTAAGTGAAGGTTAGGATTTGCTTTTTTTCCCTTTTCTACTGCAGTTTCTACTAAGAAACCAACACCCTTTTGATCTAGTACTTGGAATGGGTCTTTTGCAAAGATGTCCTTATCAAGGTATAAGTCTAAGAATTTACCAGCATCATCTCTTGAAAGTCCAAATGTCATTTGTGTAAGGTCATTTGTACCAAATGAGAAGAAGTCAGTTATTTCTCCAATTTCATCAGCTGTTATGGCAGCTCTTGGGATTTCAATCATTGTACCTAGTAGATAGTCGATTTTTTTACCTTTTTCTTCAAATACTTTTTCAATTTCATCTTTTACTTCTTCTTTTACATAAGAAAGTTCTTTTGCATCAGATGAAAGTGGAATCATTATTTCTGGAATAACTTTAATTCCATCTTCATGACAATGTAAAGCAGCTTGAATTATAGCTCTTGCTTGCATTCTTGAGATTTCTGGGTATCTTACCCCAAGTCTAAGTCCTCTAAATCCAAGCATTGGGTTTACTTCTTCAAGGTCTAATATCCTTTTCTTAACTTGAGCTATTTCCATATTTAAGTCTTCAGCTAGAGTTCTTATCTCTTCTTGTCCACGTGGTAAGAATTCGTGAAGAGGTGGATCTAATAGTCTTACTGTAACTGGTCTTTCACCCATGAGTGAGTAGATTTTATAGAAGTCATCTTCTTGCATTGGAAGAATTTTATCTAGGGCTTCTTTTCTAGTTTCTTTATTGTGAGCTAGAATCATCTTTCTTACTTGGAAGATTCTATCAGCTTTAAAGAACATATGTTCTGTCCTACATAAACCAATTCCCTCTGCTCCAAATTCGAGGGCTTGTTTAGCATCATTTGGTGTATCGGCATTTGTTCTAACTTTCATATCACGATACTTATCAACCCAACCCATAAATTCACCGAAGTCACCTTCAAGTTTTGGATTTTGTGTTTCAAGCTCTCCTAGATAGATATTTCCTGTAGAACCATCTATAGAGATTATGTTTTCATCTGTCAACTCTTTACCGTCAACTAATACAACTCTTTCATCTTCTATAACTTCTATATCATGGGCACCAGATACACAACATTTTCCCATACCTCTTGCAACTACGGCAGCATGGCTTGTCATACCACCCCTTGCAGTTAGTATTCCTGTAGCTGATACCATGCCTTCTAAGTCTTCAGGGCTTGTTTCTTCACGTACAAGAATTACATCAACACCCTTAGCAGCTCTTTCCTTAGCTTCTTTTGCTGTAAAGGCAATATAACCTACAGCAGCTCCTGGACTTGCTGCAAGACCTTTTGCAATTGGGGTATTTTCATCTATTGCTTTTTGAGATAGGGTAGGGTGAAGGATTCCATCTAAGTCCTTAGGATTTACCCTAAGAATTGCTTCTTTTTCATCGAGTAGACCTTCATGAACCATATCTACAGCAACTTTTACTGCAGCTTGAGCAGTTCTTTTACCATTTCTTGTTTGGAGTAGATATAATTTACCATCTTGTATAGTAAATTCCATATCTTGCATATCTTTGTAATGTTGTTCAAGTTTTTCGCTTGTGTCATAGAATTCTTGGTAGACATCAGGCATAGCTTCCTTTAAGGTGGCAATTTCTTTAGGTGTTCTAACTCCTGCTACTACGTCTTCACCTTGAGCATTTATTAAGTATTCACCAAATAGTTTGTTTTCACCTGTAGCTGGATTTCTTGAGAAAGCTACTCCTGTACCAGAATTATCACCCATATTACCAAATACCATTGATTGAACATTTACTGCGGTTCCCATAGAATCATCAATATCATTAAGTTTTCTATAAAGGATTGCTCTTTCGTTATTCCATGATGCAAATACTGCAGTTATTGACGCATCAAGCTGTTCTCTAGGATCTTGTGGGAAGTCTTCGCCTTTTAGAGTTTTATAAACTAACTTGTATTCTTCTACAACCTCTTTTAAATCTTCTGCTGTAAGGTCAGTATCTTCTTTTACACCATTTGCTCTTTTCTTGGCTGTAAGTACTTTTTCAAAATTATTTTTATCAATTCCCATAGCAACGTCTGCAAACATTTGTATAAATCTTCTATAAGAATCATAAGCAAATCTTTCGTTATTTGTTTTTTTGCTAAGGCCTATAACTGCATCATCATTTAAACCAAGGTTTAAGATTGTATCCATCATACCTGGCATTGAAACAGGAGCACCACTTCTTACTGATACTAATAATGGGTCTTCGGTAGAACCAAAGGTTTTCTTATTGTGTTCTTCAAGGTCTTTGATATGCCTTGTGATTTCATCTTTTAGACTGTCCCAAATCTTTTTATCTTCCTTATAAAATCTTGCACAAGCTTCTGTTGAAACTGTGAAACCATATGGTACATTGATGCCCATATTTGTCATTTCTGCTAGATTTGCGCCCTTACCACCAAGTAATGAGCGCATTGATTTGTCGCCCTCGTTAAAATTGTATACGTATTTTTCTGTCATTTTTTTCCCCTTTCGTATTCATTTAACGTATTAACTATGATATCAGAAGTTTCTTCTATTGACTTATTTGTAACATCTATAATTTTACAAGATAAGTCATCCATAATATCTTTAGCATATTTAAGTTCTTTTCTTATTTCATTAATATCTGAATACTTACTTTCACTGAAGATATTTAAACTTTTCAGTCTTTCTTCCCTAAGACTTTTTAACCTATTCTCATCTATAGTGAGACCAAAAATCTTATTTGAATCTATTTCAAATAATTCTCTAGGTAGGCTTGCCTTTAATAGTATAGGTATATTACATACCTTAAGACCCTTACTAGCAAGATAGATAGATAGGGGGGTCTTAGATGACCTAGAAACTCCAATAATAGCTATATCACAAGCTTTTAGTGATCTAAAATCCTTACCATCATCATATTTTATGGCAAAGTCAAAAGCATTCATAGTCTTAAAGTGAATGCTCTCATAAAGACTTTGGCTAGAGTACCTATTTTTAGGTTTTAGTTTGAGTTTTTTTGATAAATTCCTTATAGAATATCCAGTAATGTCTACATATGATATATTATTTAGCTCACAAAAGTTATTGATATACACATTCATCTGTGAATCTTGAAATGAGTGGTAGATGAAAAAGTTTTCATTAGTCTTTCTTATAAATTCTAAGTTATTTTTCAAAGAATCAATATCTCTTATATCAGGATATATATTTATAATAGTATCAACATCAAATTGACTAAGAGAAACTTTTACAATTTGCTCAGTTGCATATCCGCTAGTATCTGAAAGAATATTTATACTTAGCTTCATTAAGCTACCACCTCCTTACATTAGATTCTAATATAATTATAGCATTTTTTTATAAAAATCCAAGCATAATAATCGTTTTCTATTTTTATATATTTATACAAGCTTATATTTAAAGGCTTTTATTTTATCTTTTCCTTTTATTCGATATTTATGGTATTTTTTCTATTTATTCATAGAAAAGTATAAAAAAAGGAATAATATAAGAATATTGACATTTTTTTAAAGTAAAATATAATGATTAAAGAATTAAATACTAAACTTTGACAAAAAGGAGTAGTAGGTGGATCTTTATAGAGAGAAGACGGTTGGTGGAAGTCTTTAAGAAAAACCTATGAAGGTTAGTTTGAAATAGTTTAATTGTAGCATGCATATATGCAAATAAGAGCCTTTTATAAAAGGAATATAGGTGGTAACGCGATAATCTCGTCCTAGAGAATGTGTTACCATTTTTTAATTTATTTTAGTTAGGAGATTTTATGCAAACAAAGTACGAACCTAAAGATTTTGAGAAAGATATTTATAAAAAATGGGAAGAGGGTGGCTATTTTAAGTCAAAAGTTAATAAGGATAAAAAACCATTTACTATAGTTATGCCACCACCAAATATAACTGGAAAACTTCATCTAGGTCATGCCTTAAATAATACTATTCAAGACATTATAATCAGATATAAGAGAATGCAAGGTTTTGAAGCTTGTTGGATACCGGGAACAGATCATGCCTCAATTTCAACTGAGGCTAAGGTTGTTGAAAAAATAAGAAATGAAGGAAAGAGCAAGGATGAGCTTGGTCGTGATGAGTTTTTAAAAGAATGTTGGGATTGGACCGAAGAATATGGTGGAACCATAAAAAAACAATTAAGAACGATAGGAGTTTCTTGCGATTGGGATAGGGATTCCTTTACTATGGATAAAAATCTTACAAAAGCTGTAAGACGTGTCTTTAAAAAGATGTATGATGAAGGTCTAATCTATAGGGGAAATAGGATTGTAAACTGGGACCCTGAAGCAAAAACTGCTTTATCAGATGCAGAAGTATATCATAAGGATCAAGAGGGACACTTATGGTATATAAAATATTTCTTTGAAAATAGTGATGATTATATAACCATAGCTACAACAAGGCCTGAAACCATGTTTGGAGATTTGGCAGTAGCAGTTAATCCAGAAGATGAGAGATTTAAGGATAAAATTGGGAAAAACTTAATACTTCCTCTTGTAGGAAGAAAGATTCCCTTAATTGAAGATTCCTATGTAGATATGGAATTTGGTACAGGTTGTGTAAAAATCACTCCATCCCATGATCCTAACGACTTTGAAGTTGGAAAAAGACATAAGTTGGGACAATGTGTAGTTATAGATGAGGCTGCCCACATTAAAGAAGGCTATGGTAAATATTCAGGTCTTGATAGGTATAAGGCAAGAGAGCTAATAATAGAAGATTTAGAAAAAGAAAATCTTTTAATTAAGACTGAAACTATAGAGCATGCTGTAGGTTATAGTGAAAGGACAAAGGTTGTTATAGAACCATTGATTTCTAAACAATGGTTTGTTAAGATGGAAGATCTTGCCAAAAAAGCAATAGAAGTCTATAAAAATGGTGAATTAAATTTAATTCCAGAATCTATAGGAAAGACCTATATGAATTGGCTTTTAAATATCAGAGATTGGTGTATATCTAGACAATTATGGTGGGGTCATAGACTCCCAGTTTTCTATACTGAAGATGGAGAGATTATTGTGTCTGAAGATGATCCAGATGAAAATGGAATGCTAGAAGGTAAGAAGGTTACCCAAGAAGAAGATACCCTCGATACTTGGTTTTCATCAGCTCTTTGGCCTTTTGCAACCTTAGGTTGGCCTGATGAAACAGAAGATTATAAATACTACTTCCCAACAGATATTCTTGTTACTGGCTATGATATAATCTTTTTCTGGGTTATAAGAATGGTATTTTCTTCTCTTTATAATACAGATAAGATTCCGTTTGACCATGTTTTATTCACAGGTCTTATAAGAGATCCTCAAGGTAGAAAGATGTCAAAATCCCTTGGAAATGGAGTTGATCCAATTGATGTAGTAAATAACTATGGCGCAGATGCCCTAAGGTTTACAATAATAACTGGGAATTCTCCAGGAAATGATATGCGTTATGATGAAAAAAGAATTATTGCAAGTAGAAACTTTGCAAATAAACTTTGGAATGCAACAAGATTTGTTTTAATGAATATAGATGAGTCTGACGATGTAGAATTTAAAGATTTTGACCTAAGTCTTGAGGATAAGTGGATACTTAAAAGATTAAATAATGTTATAGAAGAGGTATCTAAAAACCTAGATAAATATGAAATTGGTCTTGCTGCAAGTAGGATTGAAGACTTTATATGGGAAGAGTTTTGTGATTGGTATATAGAATTTGCCAAGGAAAGACTAAACTCAGAAGATGATAAGGCTAAGTCCACAGTTAAAAAAGTTTTAGTATATGTTCTAAAAGATATGATAGCCCTTCTTCATCCTTTTATGCCATTTATAACAGAAGAAATCTACAAGCAATTGCCAAATAAAAAGGATATGCTTATAGTTGAAGATTGGCCAAAGGCTAGTGATGACTTTAACTTTGATAATGAAGCAAGAATTGTAGATGGAGCAATTGAAGCTATAAAATCAATAAGAAATCAAAGACAAACTTTAAATCTTGGTTCAAAAACTAGACAAGATCTTGTAATATATTCATCTGATGAGAAAACAAGAAGTTTCTTAGATGATTTAAAGGGTCAATTTATTAATCTTTCTAAGTCTGGTGAAATATCTATAATAGCTGAAGATAAGGAAGTAGAAGATGCAGTAAATCTTATCTTTAATGACTTTAAAATATATATTCCTTTAGAAAATCTTATAGACTATGATAAGGAAAGAAAAAGACTAAGAGATGAGATTAAAAACATTGAATCTGAAATAAAAAGAGCAGAAGGAAAATTAAACAACCAAGGTTTTGTATCAAAAGCACCAGAAAAAGTAGTAAATGAAGAACGCGAAAAGCTTGAAAAATATCAAGACCTTTTAGAAAAAACAAAAGAGTCTTATAAGGTAATTGAATATAAGTAATGTATAAAGATTTTGCCTATATATATGATAAACTATCTTTTGATTTGGAATATGAAAAGTATAGCCAAAATATAAAAAGACTATGTGATGAATATAAGATAAAAAAAGTTAAGATGTTGGAGTTAGCATGCGGCACTGGTATGCTAACCCAATACTTTTTTGATGATTTTGACCATATAGATGCCCTTGACTTATCTCAGTCTATGCTTGAGGTTTTTTCTAAAAAACATCAAGAAGATAATGTAAGCTTATATAATTACAATATGGTAGATTTTTTAAATGAAAATTCGTATGATTTAATAGTAATCCTTCTTGATTCTATAAACTATGTTACTGATGAAGATGAGTTGAGAAAATTATTTAAAAATTCTTATAAGAATTTAAAAGAAGGTGGACTTTTAGTCTTTGATATAAATTCAGCCTATAAAATGGATCAAGTTTTCGGGTCGAACTCATTTGTATATGAATATGAAGATATATTCTACACTCGGGATAATATAAAAGAAGGCGACATAATTGATATGGAACTTAATTTTTTTATAAAAAATAATGATGGTTCATACAAAAGAATTGTAGAAAATCAAATAGAAAGATACTATTCAATAGATTTTATGAAAGCCTTACTTAAAAACAATAACTTCACTGATATAAAAATATTAGATGAGGACACATTTGCCCAAGTCAAGGATTATAGCTTAAGGATTTTATTTTCTGCTAGAAAGGATAAAAATGAAAGAAGGTAGGGTTAAATTTTTTGACAATAAAAGAGGATATGGTTTTATTGAAACAGATGGTGGAGAAGATTATTTCTTTCATTATTCTGAAATTATATCTGATGAGTCTTACAGGACTTTAAAAAAAGATACTAAGGTTGAGTTTGAGACAAAAGATTTTGGTAGGGGAAATACTGCCTTTAATGTAAGGGAGATTGGAAGATGAAATATATAATTGTTTTATTATTTTTTATCCTTCTACCTCAAATCTTTTATGCCTTTAAGTATAAAAATTATAAAGATTTAAAAAATGGATCTAGGTTTTTTATAAAAGAGGAAAAAAACCTTAAGGATAGGAAAAAAATAATTTTAACTAATAGCGATGGATTCGATTTATATGTAAATTTATTTGATTTAGAAAAGCCCAAAGCTGTAGTTCAGATAATCCATGGAATGCTAGAACATTCTTTAAATTATTTAGAATTTGCAAAATACCTAAATGATAAGGGATATGCTGTAGTTATAGCTGATAACAGGGGACATGGGAAAAGTATTTCAGAAAATCATCCTTCAGGCTTTATAAGAGACTATCATGAGCTTATAGATGACCAGGTAATTGTAAATAAGTATATAAGGATGCTTCATAAGGATAAAAAAATTTATATGCTTGGTCATTCCATGGGTTCCTTAATTGCAAGAAATTATTTGAAAGAGAATGATCAAACTATAGATAAATTAGTTCTTACAGGAACTGTTTCTTATATTCCAATAGCTAGTATAGGTGTATTTTTGGGAAATATAATCTCTTTTTATCTAGGAGAGAAAAGAAGGTCAAAGCTTTTAGATAAACTATCAGGAATCACTTCAAAAGATTCATCTTGGATATCTTATAATAAAGAAAATATAAGGATAAAGGAAAATGATCCAATGAGGCTTAATGGATTTCTTGCAAAAAGTAATGTTTCTTTGTTTTCCCTTGTAAAAGGACTAAATGAAAAGAAAAAATATAAACTTAGAAATAAGAAACTCCAAATCCTTTCTTTAAATGGAATAGATGATGATGTGACAGGAGGAGAAGAAGGAATAAAAAGAAGCCTTGGTATTTTAAAATCATTAGGATATGAAAATATAGACTATAAAATATATGACAAAATGAAGCATGAAGTTTTAAATGAAGAAAATAACATAGATGTTTTTGATGATATAAATAAGTTTTTTAACATTGAATAAGTCTTAATTTTTATAATGATGAAATTATAAAGATAGAATATAGTCTTTAAAATCATTAGTTTATAAAAATAAAGTATGTGTTTGGATAAAATCAAATAAAACAGAAGAAAATTAAGCATATAAGCTTTTTAAAATATTATATTTAATATTAAAATCTTTGGGTAATTATATAATAAGAAAGATAGGGGATATTATGAAGATATTAGTAACAGGATTTGATCCTTTTGGTGGAGAAACTACTAATCCTGCTATTGAGTCGGTTAAAAGAATTGATGAAAATATAGAGGGTGTAGAAGTTATAAAACTTGAAATACCAACAGTATTTCACAAATCAGCAGATGTGCTTGAAGAAAAATTAAAAGAAGTTAAACCAGATGTTATTCTTTGTGTAGGTCAAGCTGGTGGAAGGTACGATTTAACTGTTGAAAGAGTAGCTATAAACCAAGATGATGCAAGAATAGAAGATAATGAAGGAAATCAACCTATAGATGTCAAAATTAGAGAAGATGGTAAAAATGCTTACTTTGCATCAATTCCTATAAAGGCTATGGTTGAAGAAATTAAAAAAGAAAATATTCCAGCCTCTATTTCAAATAGCGCTGGGACCTTTGTTTGTAACCATATAATGTATCAAGCACTTTACTTGGCTGAAAAATATGGAAATATTAAAGCGGGGTTCATCCACGTACCATTTTTACCAAATCAAGTTTTAGATAAGCCAAATACAGCTTCTATGAACCTTGATGATATAGTTAAGGGACTAAATGCTGCGATTAGAGCTATAGTAAATCATGATGGTGATGACTTAGAAGTTACTGGTGGACAAATAGCATAGTTTTAGTTTGCTGCTATAAGGCTTTAGCTTTATAGCAGTTTTCTATATTTGATTTTTATGCTATATTTGTAAAAAAGGAGGATACGTGAAGTTAATTATAGAAGGCTTATCCAAATCATTTGGCAAAAAGGAGGTTTTAGAAAATGTAGATTATGTATTTGAAGAAGGTATAGTCTATGCACTTCTAGGAAGAAATGGCTCAGGTAAGACAACGCTTTTTTCTCTTATAAGTGAACAGATAAAAAAAGACGAAGGAAAAGTTTTCTTAGAAGAGGATGGGGTGAAAAATGAGATAAACTTCAAAGATGTATTTTTCATGGTGGCAGAACCAAATCTTCCCAAATTTCTTACAGGAAGAGAGTTCATTAAGTTTTTTATAGAAGCCAATAAGGATAGGATAAAGGATAAAAAACCTATAGAAGATTATTTTAAGATCGTAGATTTTGATATAAATGATATAGATATACTTATCCAAGGTTATTCGACTGGAATGAAAAATAAACTTCAAATGCTTATGTTTTTAATACTCAGGCCAAAGGTTATTCTTATGGATGAACCGCTTACAAGCCTTGATGTAGTAGTTCAATTTGAGATGAAAAAGATTATAAGAAAAATCCATAAAGAGCATATAATAATTTTTTCAACTCATATCCTACAACTTGCCAAAGATATTTGTGATAACATAGTTCTACTACATAATAAAAATCTTCAAAAGGTTGACGAATCTATCAAAAATGATAAAGACTTTGAAGATAAGATAATTACTCTTTTAACTACATCTGATGATAGTATAAAAGTGCTAGATAAAAACTTTAAAGATTTGGAGGATGAGTATGAATCATTATCTTAGTTTATTTTTAACAAGTGAAAGGATTAAGGTAAGTGAGGTCTTCAATGGCCTTATCTATGGGATTAGAAAAATCCCATTGATGGGTAAATACTTAGGTGATAAGTATTATTTTTATGATTTCAAACAGATAATGCATACCTTTATACCGATTTTTTCAATTATTTGGCAAATTATAAAATCTTTTTTAAGTTTTATTTTTGTAATAGCTGTAAGTGGTGTTTGGGTAAAACTTATAGGTGATATTGGAAGTGATTTAGGAATATCTATTTTAAGTTCTTTTCCTAAAAGTGGTAAAGAACTCCTTTTTACTTGTCTTCCCTTTGTCGTATATATTGCCTTTAATCTTTTAGGAAACAATATCTTGGATAATGGTTATAAGTTTAATGATTTAAGTAAAAATTTTAATTATTATCCTAAGGACTTGGCTATGATTTTTACATTTTTTGAGCCATTTTTATGCTTTATAGGTAGAAGTCTTGCCTTTTGTATAGTATCCTTATTACTTGCAGGTATTAATCCAGTCTATACTTTTTTATACAGCTTAGGTCTTTACTTTTTTATCATAAATATGACAGCCTTTTGGACAAGGATAAATGGAGATAGAAAAGAAGAATTTATTAAAAATCCTTTTGTAAAAATTATTTTGGTTTTATTTTTTGTTTTTCTTATATCATTTCTTACTCTTTTAATAAGAGTTGATATAAAAGTATTAAGCTTTGGTTTTTTGCTTTTAAATTTATTTGGAATATACTTTTCAATAAGTTTTTTAAAGAATTTTAGAGCTTATGATAATATGATAGAAAAGGCTGTAAATTCTTATAGTGAGCAAATGAGAAAGGCAGAGAATACAAATAAAAATTTAGTTGAGCTTAAAGATAAAGATATAAGGGTAAATAAAAAAATAAATGTAGAGGGATTTGAGTATTTAAATAGACTATTTTTCTTAAGACATAGGAGAATTTTATATAAACCAACTCTTATAATGACAGGTATTTTTATACTGGTTGGTTTTGGATGTTTTTGGATTTTATCAAGACTTAAAGTAAGCTCAGATGAGGTATATAAAATCTTGATATATGCTATACCAATAATATCCTATATACTTTTTAAGCAAGATAAGATTCTTATAGCTTTTTATAAAAATTGCGATTCATCACTTTTGTATTATGGTTTTTATAGGGAAGATAAGAAGTTATTAAAAATGTTTTGGTTAAGATTTAGGGCTATATTTAAGATTATGCTTATTCCAATTATTGCTATGACCTTGATTTATATGTTTTTTTTCCTTAAATTTATAGATGGGGATATAGTTAATTTTATTCTTCCTATAGTTTATATAATATTAAATGGGATATTTTTTACTGTTTTACCTTTATTTCAATATTATTTATTTCAACCCTTTGATAAGGAAGGCAATCAAAAATCAATCCTAGTTGTGTTAATGAATTTAGGAATATATTATATGTTTATCTTTGCATTTCCATCATTAATGGTTTACTTGGGGGAAATTAAGTTTATGTTGGCAATGTCGGTATTTATTTTTTTATTTGCCTTACTTGCTAGCTTTTTAATATATAAGTTTTCACCAAAAACATTTAAAATCAAAAATTAAAAAAAGAGCTGTTAGACAACTTGACAGCTCTAGAATTTTATTTATTTTCTTTTAAGTATCTTTTTCTCTCTATTCATAATAGAATCAGGTATCATTTTACTAGTTACATAAATTAAAAATGGCAAAACAATAGCATCATCTAATATTCCTAAAAATGGAATGGTATCAGCAATTAAATCAGCAGGCATAATAGCATAAGCTATTGCAAAAAGTCCAAAAAACTTTGCTAGCTTTGGTGTATTTTTATCCCTCATAGCTCTAAAGTATACTGGAATAAAAGTTGATATCTTTGAAAAATTATTTTTGAGCATATAATCCCTTTTCTTTCTTTTATAAATATATTTAATTTCTAACTTAATTATACTTTGATTTTTCTTTTTGTAAATTAAAAATCTTAAAGCTTGATTTTAATTATTGCTTTAAATAACTATATTATGCAAAATGATTTTTTCAAGTTATAATAGTATAAAAGGAGAAAAAATGACTTTACAAGTAATAAATAAAGATATTTTAAAATTGAATGTAGATGCTATTGTAAATGCAGCAAATATAGATCTTTTAGAAGGTGGAGGAATTTGTGGACAAATTTTTAGAGCTGCAGGAAGAAAAGACTTAAAAAAAGCTTGTGATAAGCTTTCACCTATAAAAACGGGGCAAGCTGTTATTACAGATGGGTTTAATTTAAAACAAAAATATATAATCCATACTGCTGGCCCAATATATAATGAAATTTATAAGGAAGTGTGTAGGAAACTTTTAGAAGATTCTTATATGAACTCCTTAAAGCTTGCCAAAGAAAACAATATTAAATCAATTGCTTTTCCTCTTATTTCAACTGGAATCTATGCATATCCTTTAAATGAAGCCTTTATGATAGCAAGGAATACTATAGAAGAATTTCTTCATGATAATGAAATGGAAGTTTATCTTTCGATTCTTGGCAATAGCTTAATTAATTTAATAATGTCTTAATCATAGAATTCTTTCAGTAAAAATATTAATAATATCTAAAGCATAAGGGCTGATTTCTAATTAGAGTAATTAAAATTAAGCCAGATATGTAAACTTATAGCAATATTACTAAAGATTGCTAAATACAGAAAAAGTTTTTGTAAAACACTTTTTGATTAGAAAATTGATACATTATTTATGGATAATTAATACTCTATAAGGCTGAAGTATATAGATAATATATCAAACTAATCTAATATTAATTGATATAGGGCTAAAAATCATAGAATTAATGATATAGTCAGTAAGATATTTGATTAAGTGAGAGTTGAAATATGATTAAAATAGAAAAAATTAAGTGATAATTACAAAATACAATTATCACTTAATCTTCAAGCTTTATCTTGCGTTTTTATTAGTCAACTAGTTTACTTGTTACATCAACAACTCTTTTGGCTTGTACTCTTACTGCACCTTCAAGGTCGTTTGCAAAACCATCATTTGTAGCTGTACCACTTGCTCCATATGGATTTCCACCTTGTGTATAAACTTCATCTGCAGTATATCCAATAGGAAGAATTATTGCACCCCAGTGAGCTGCTGTTGTATAGATTGCTTTGATGGTTCCTTCTTGACCACCATTGTTATTTTGTGCTGATGACATAGCAGAAACCACCTTATTTATAAGTTTACCTTGAGCCCAAATACCACCTTGTGCATCTATAAATGCTTTAAGTTGACTTGCTACATTTCCAAATCTAGTTGGTGTTGAAAACAAAATTGCATCAGCCCATATTAAATCATCTGATGTAGCTTCCTCTATATATTTTGATTCATCAAGGTATTTTTTCCAAGCTGGATTATTTTCAGTTAAACTTTCATCTAAAGTTTCTTTAACTTTTAGAAGTCTTACTTCTGCTCCATTTTTTTCAGCTTCCTCTTTAGCCCATTTAGCCATTTGAAAGTTGTGTCCTGTTTGTGAATAGTATATTATTGCAAGTTTCATTGTTTATTCTCCTTTTTATTTCAAAAATTATCTCTAACTAGTGATATTATAAATATAACCATATTCAGGAATTCTAAACATTATTTATTAATTAACTTTTATTTATATCTTAATAAAGCAAGCTTTACTTTTGAAATTTTGGGTAAGAATAGAAAAAGAGAAGTAGTTTAAATAAAAAAAGGATGAGATATGGAATTAACTGATAAATTTGAAAAAGACAAGTGTAGAAAACCTGTAGAATATTCATTGATACATAAGGAAATACCTCTCAAAATGACAGATGACATGGTAAATGCAATAGCATATCTTTTGTGGTACGTGCCAGATATATCATCTATTCAATCAAAATCTAACGAATTAGTTTCTAATATGGAATATGATCTTTATACTTTTATAGAAATAATGAATTATATGGAACTTAGGGATGAGGATTGTCTTTTTACTGATAAAATAGATGAGGATTTAGCAAATGAATATAGGAAAAGAATTTGTATCAATACTCAAAAGATTATTTTAACCCAATCGGATAATGAGACCAAGACTGAATCTATGCTAAGGCATATAAGAAATGCTATAGCCCATGGATCATTTACTATAGTAAATGATCTTATGATAGGATTTGACGAAAAGATAATAGGAAAAGATGAAATTCAAACTACTGCAATCTTTAAAATAAAGCCTAAAAATCTTTTAAGGGCTCTTAGAGAAATTAATGAGGATTTAACTAATGAAAAACTAATTTCGAAGGCTCTTAGAAACTCTTCTTATTGGGTTGAACCATATCAAGAAGATTATGAAAGAAGCAATAAATTTGACTTATTTGCAAAAAAGAAAAATAAAAAATATGCAATAGAGATTAGAAATTACAAAAGACAAAGAGATATTGATAAAGGATTTGCTAATAAGCTTGCTGACGATATTAAAAATATAAGGGATGATGATATAAGACCAGTCCTTGTCATAAATTCTTCTTTTTTAAAAGATGAATCTAAAAACGAGCTTATATTTAGAAATGTATTAATCTTAGATGTTAAAAATATCAAGAAGATGCTCAATGGAAGAGATATGATAAGAGAAATTGAATTAGCTCAAGATCAACATATAAATAGAAATAAAAATTAATATATTAATGTATTATGTGTTTATAAAATATATTAAAAAAGATAGAGAATAAAGGGATATACGATGGAAAAAGAAATTATATGACTTCGTTGAGCTACTTTTATTAAATTTTTGTAAGATTTATAATACCAATATATTCTTAAGTTTCATAGTTTAATATAGTTAATTTTTTGGAGATTATTTTCTTTAATAAATTCAAGAATTATATATAAGCATTTTGGAAATATATTTTGAAATATATAATATTTGCTTTTGCTTATAAAATGTAAAGGTATAATAAATAATAATAGGCTATTATAAGTAAAAAGGAGAATATAATGACTGAAAGACGTGACGACAAAAATAGTCAAAGAAAATCTTCTGATTCAAGAGAAAGCAGAAGAGTAAGAGCTACAAATAATTGTTTAAAAGATAATAAAATCTCTTGGAGTGCAATAATTGCAGGTGCAATATCATTTTCAGCTGTATTTATAGTCTTAAGTTTATTAGTTTGGGCATTGGGATTTGGGATTTTTTCTCCAAATAACCAAAATTCACTATCATCAACTGGAATAGGAGTTGCAATTGCAACTGTGATAATACTTTTAATTTCGTTTATAGTTTCAGGTTTTATAACAGGTGCTTTTTCTAAAGGACAACCGTTACTACATGGATTTATGAGTTGGGCTCTCTCAATTATTCTTCTATTTTCACTAATAACAACAATAATAGTACAAGCTTTAGGTCTTGCAGAACAACCGGTTCAAACAGTGGCTGATTCTGTTATAAGTACAGCAGGAGATGCAAGAGGAAATGTCCTATCAAGTGTTGCTGATTCTATATCTGGTGTCGATACAAAAGAGCTTGAAGAAAATATCAAGAATACTTTTTCTAAAACAGATATAGCTGAACTACAACCAGAATTTATAACAAAGAATTTAAATGAAGTAAAAGCTGAAATATCAAACGCTGGAAAGGAACTTTTAACAAATCCAGAAAATAAAGATAAAATTTTAAAAGATCTTTCTGATTCACTTGAAAAGAGAGCAACAGATATTACAAATTCTATTAATAAGGAAACTATTCAAGAAGAAGTTTATAAAAATTCCAATCTAACAGCACAAAAATCTCAAGAAGCAGTAGATAATATTTTCAATGGTTTAGAAACAGCTTCTAAAGAAGCAAGTAAACAAATTACAAATGCTAAAGAAGCTTTGAATCAAACTAATAAAGAAGCTGATAAGACTATAAAAGATGTTAAAAATGGTACTGAAAGCACTACAAATAAAGCATCATTTGCAACAGCATTAATAATCTTATTTCTAATAATTGGTCTTGGTATAGAGATTTATGTCACAAGACTTGGCGAAGAATATATGATTAAATATTAATTTAAGATTGAAAAAATCCTGAATATTTCAGGATTTTTCTTTGTTTTATTTTATATTTTCAAGTACGTAAGTTTTTGGATTGTCTGTATTTATTTTTTGATCATATTTTAGATACTTATCATTTTCATCAAGTTCATATGAATCATCTATTGAAATTACAAGTCCTGAATAATCAAGATTAAAAAAATCACTTCGTAGATAATTAATTCTATCATTTTTGCTAGTTTCACTATCTAAGGCATTTTTAACAACATATGCCTTGGATGTTTCTTTTAGAAGATGTGTTAGGGTAATAGGGGAGTTTTTAGTATTTTCATTTACAAGAATAAAAATATTTTTATTTTCAAGATCCCTATCTTTTTTTATATCTATATTAATAGTGTCGTAATACATATAATAGTCTTTGTTTATATAATCAAGTTTTTCAGGATACTTACTGGAGGGATTTTCCATAAAAGATGATGATATATTTAAATTATCTTTATTTTCCTTCATAAAACTTAGGTTTTCCTTAAGAAGATTTCCCCTATAAAAGACAAGTTTTTCCTTTTGATAATCATCATGAATTAAAAGAGAAAGTAGTCTAAAGGCATACTTATCATCTATGGACTCATTATCCGAAAAATCTAAGTAAATATTTTTTATATTTGTATTCTTTTTTAGGATATCTTTTATCTTATTCATATCTTCTTCTAAATTCATACTATTAAAGGCAGGAATTGTTATTTCAAGTATAGACCCGTTTTCATTAATATTAATTTTAGGAAGATTTGATTTTTTTCCTATGAGTCTCTTATACCTATTTACAACTTGACTATTTCCTAAAATTTTAGCTCTTGGAGAGTTTTTATCTTCCTTATAATAGTCAAAAATCATATCATATGATTTTTTATCTAGGATTTTTGTCCTATTATCGGAAAGTATGCTTAAATAAGAATCTATTATATCATAAAATTCTTGGTCAGTTTTTGACTCCTTTACTTTATTGAAATTGGAATCATAGGAGTCCGAGAACTCTTTAAAAGCTTCCTCACTATCATTATCTATAACATGATTTCTAACTATAGTTTCATAAAGCTTTTTAAAATCTTTCTCTTTCTCAGCACTTGTTAGGGATCTACCATCTGTATTTGCAACAAATACATTTTGTGTAATTGATTCTAGAAACTGATTTCTAAATTCAGGGTAATCAAAATTTTTATATTGGTTAAAGAATCCATATACAAATCTAAATATAAGGAAAATTATTAAAAATAAAATAAGAAGAAGGACTAACCTCCTTCTCATATAGGTTTTTTTCTTTTTTTTCCTTCTTATTTTATCTCTTTTTTTAGTTGAGCTTATTCTTATATCTTTTTTTCTTGTTCTTTTGTTTTTATGTCTTGATGATGATAAATTTTTTTTTCTTTTCATAGTTCACCTATAAATAATATAACAAATATTGTAATATTTCCCAAATTATTTAGGTAAAATTATTGAAAAAGTAGTGCCTTTACCAAGCTTTGACTTGAGTTTAATTTTACCACCTAGACTTTCTACAAAGTTTTTACTTATTGATAGGCCTAGTCCATGTCCATTTAGTTTGGTATTTCTTGCATCATCAATCCTATAAAATCTTTCGAAAATGACTTCTTTTCTATCTTCACTTATTCCTACTCCATTATCTTTTATATCTATATAAATATTTGTTTTATCATCAGTTAAAGATATTTTTATAAGTCCATCTTTATCTATAGCCTTGATAGCATTTGAGATAATATTTTGTATTACTTGTGTTATTTTATCCTTATCAGAAAAGATTACTACATTGTCCTTTATATCTTCAACTAAAGCAATGTTTTCTTTATTAAACCTTGGTTTTATAGTATCAAGGATTGACTTTAGATGTATTGAAAGATTAAATTCTTTCTTTCTGATTTTTACATACTCAGTATTATCATCGAAAGACTTATTTAAATTTACTACCAAACCTTCAAGCCTAAATATTTCATCAAGAATTGACTTAAGTGTATCATCATCAACTTCAATAACTCCATCTTTTATGGCTTCTATATATAATTGTAAATTTGTAATAGGAGTTCTAAGTTCATGGGATATATCTTGGGCGTATTGTTTTCTTAATTCTTTTTGATTTTTCAAATTGCTTGAGAGATATTTTATATTATTTTGTAAGTTTTCAAGTTCTATTATCTGACTATCTTTAAGTTTTATATTATAATCCCCATCTTTAATCTTTATAGTTGCATCAGAGATTTGTTTAATAGGATTTGTAATGTTATCAGATAAGATTAAAGCTATTAAAATTCCTATAGAAACAGAAATTACAATAGCTATGAGTAATGAATTTTTAAAATTACTTAAAAGTTCATTTGCAGCCATTTCTCCTGAATCATATGTCACTATAAGCTGTGCCATATAGTCATTAAGATTAGGGGAATAAAGTTCATAGGATTGAGTTTTTCCTGACTTATGATCAGATTTTCTGCCCTTAAAAATCATAACAGTTTCATTATCCTTATTTAAGATTTCTATATCTACATTTAAATTCTTAGAAAACCGATCAAGTCTTTCTTTAAAGTTATTTGGATCTTCACTTTTTAATAAATGTTCAAATTCTTTTTTTATCTCTGATGGTCTTCTAAACTCAGTTGTATCAAGGAAATTTTTAGTATAGATTCCTAAAAGATAAGATATAGCTATAGAAAAAACAAGAATACAGGCAAGAATTCCCGCAACAAAGTTTTTGATTATTTTATTTTTTAAGGATGTCATCTATCCCACCTGACTTATATCCCATTCCATAGATTGTCTTGATATAGGTAGGTTTTTTAGGATTATCTTCAATTTTTTGTCTAATATTTTTAATGTGGGTATCAATTGCCCTATCATAGGCATCATAATCATAACCAAAAGTTAATTCAATTATTTCTTCTCTAGTAAATATCTTATTTGGATTTGAAAAAAGTGTCTTAATAATTTGGAATTCATTCTTGGTTAAAAAAATTTCTTTTCCATCTTTAAAAAATCTGTTGTATTCAAGATCCATTTCAAGTCTTCCATCTGTAGTTTTTATAATATCAGCTCTTGGTATATTGTATTTTTCAATTCTTCTAAGCACTGTTTTTATCCTTTGAATTAATTCTTTAGGAGAAAATGGCTTAGTCATATAGTCATCAGCTCCAAGTTTTAGACCATTTACTATATCATCTTCATTTACCTTTGCTGTAACCATTATTACAGGTATTTCAGACTTATTTCTAATTTCTTTGATTACTTCTTCTCCTGATATTTTTGGAATCATTAAGTCGAGTAAGACTAAGTCTATTTCATTCTGTTGAAAAATTTTTAAGCCTTCTTCACCATCATATGCTTGGTAAACTTCGTAATCTTCCTTTTCTAGATATGACTTTATAATCTTTGAAATTCCAGCTTCATCTTCTATTATTAATATTTTAATATTATTCATCTAATTCACCTCTAGTATTTTTATACCCTAGTATATTTTATTTTACTATATGAAATATTTGCGTTTTTATTATGTATATTGCAAAAAAGTGGGTATATATATAATAAGACAAAAAGAAACACTTAATTAGCTTTGCTTTTTAAGGTATAGTATTAATTAAAGGAGAAGAATTATGATAGGTTCATTAATTATAGGTGCTTTATGCGGATGGATCGCTAGTATGATAATGAAAACTGATGCTCAAATGGGAGCTTTAGCAAATATTATAGTAGGTCTAATAGGTGGAGTAATAGGAGGATGGATATTCAGTCTTCTAAATATTGCTAGTACTGGACTTATTGGTGACATTATAGCTGGAGTTATTGGTTCAGTTGTACTAATTTTCATTTATAATGCAATAACTGGTAAAAATAAATAACTTTTAAGAAATTAAAATCGGCTTAGGCCGATTTTTTTAAAATGATTTTTAGGAGTATAGTGATTTTATGAATGTAAACGACAAATATATAAAAATAGCAAAAGATATATTAAATAATGGTTATGATGAAGAATCTCTTAATGAGGATGTAAGGCCAGTTTGGGAAAATGGAGAGAATGCTTATACTCTCTATCTTCCTCAACAATTTGTAAGATATGAGAAAGGAGAAGTGCCTTTAACAAGTCTTAGGAAGATTGCTTGGAAATCAGCTATTAAGGAAATATTATGGATTTACCAAGATAGATCTAATGATGTGGATTTACTTAAAGAAAAGTACAAGGTAAATTATTGGGATTCTTGGAAAAATGAAAAAGGAAACTTAGGTAAGGCTTATGGATATCAAATAAATAAAGAATTTAAGTCTCCTGAAACAGGGAAAATTACAAATCAAATTGATAGGCTTATAAGTGAGCTTAAAAACAATCCTCTTAATAGAAGACTTATTATTAATTTAATAGATGTAGATGATATGAGTGAAATGACCCTTATTCCATGTGCATTTTTAACTATGTGGACTGTTACTGGAGGTTATTTGAATTTAACATTAATTCAAAGAAGTGGGGATTTTCTTGCGGCTGCGGCTCCCGGCGGAATTAATGCATTTCAATACTATGTTCTTTTAAGAATGATTTCTCAGGTTACTGGATATAAAGCAGGGGATTTTGTTCATTTTATTCAAAATTATCATATATACAAGAAACATATACCAAGTATTAAAAAGATTATTAATATTAAACCGGATTCTAGGAATAATCCTAAGCTTTTAATAAATGAGGATATTAAGGAATTTAAAGATTTTTCTATTGATGATTTTAAATTAGAAGATTACTATCCTGATCAAACTAAGTATGATATAGATATAGCCTTATAGTCTTGAAATTTTAAAAGCTATGAGTATAGTTTCTTTGTTATGGAGGAATTATGGAGAAAATTACTATAATTGGTTCCGGAGGATCCGGAAAATCCACTTTAGCCAAAAAACTAGGCGAAAAGCTTGGTATTAAGGTATACTACCTTAATAAGATTTGGTGGAAAAATGAAAAGGAACACATATCTGAAGATGAGTTTCTAAAAATACAAGAAAATATTATAAGAAATGAGGATTCTTTTATATTTGATGGTTATTATCCAAAAACTTTAGATATAAGACTAGATGCAAGTGATACTATAATTTATTTAGATTTTCCACCTGTATCAAACTTGAAAAGATCGGTAAAAAGATCTCTTACTGAGAAAAATGATGAGGATGATCCATCTCTTGATAGGACTGAGAAGCTTAATAAAGAATATATTTCTTGGCTACTTAATTTTGATAAGAATGAAAGAAGCAAAATTTTAGATAAGCTAAACAAGTTAAAGCTTGAAAAAAGAATTGTTATTATAGATAATGACAACAAAAAAGATTTGTTTCTTGAATCAATAGGATAAAAATGCTGCTGTAGGAAGTTCCTACAACAGCATTTTTTAATTATTATTTTTTTGATTTTCTCCTTCAAGATTTTGTTTATTTTGTTGCTTTTCATCTTGATTTTGACCATCTTTATTTTCTAGATTATTTTGATTTTTATCGTCTTGTTTTTTTCCATTATTAGATTTATTATCGTCTTTAGGCTTAGGTTCAACATAACCAAGATCTGAGTACTTTTGAGGTATAGAATATTTCCAGTCTTCAGGTAAAATTCCATTCCACTTGCTTGGATCATAGCTTCCCTTCCTATCTATAAAGGCCCTATTTGCTTGTAAGTTTTTAGGAGTTTTATTTGATGCAAGTAGATTATTTCTTGTATCAACTAAGATCCAAACGTGGACATCATCTTGTTCTGTTGGTAAATTATCTTTAGAGAAGATTTCATCTTTTACGGTATTTCTTGGATCTGCGTAAGATGCTTGGGTAGGAAGTTTACCACTTATAGTGTCAACCTTAGCGTGTATAATTCCACTAGGCTCTTCAAATGAAGCTTGTTTATAGTCATGGAGTATCCTATTATTTATAACTCCCCACATTAAAGCAGTCCTATCAGTAGAATAAGAGTTAAGAGATATGTTTTGATTATCAGATCCCATCCACACTCCAACTGTGTAATAAGGTGTGTATCCTATACACCAAAAGTCTATATTATTATCACTAGTTCCTGTCTTTGTTGCATAATCTGTTCCATATAAGTTAATTGTTCCATAGTTTTTTCCAGCAGACATTAGAGCAGATGTCATTTGATAGGCTGTTTCAGGACTTGTAACCTTATTTTTCTTCTTATCTTTTTCATCAAATATTATATTTCCTTGATTATCTTCAATTTTTGAGAAGGTTAGAGGTTCTATATACTCACCATTATTAGCAAGGGCAGCATAGGCTGCTGTCATATCAAGAACTGATTGACCTTTTGTCATAGCTCCAAGTCCCATAGCTGCAAGGTTTTCATCATTTTTTTGTGAATCTTCTTCTTTTGTAACGAAATTATCATCGCCATTTTCTTTTATAAGACCAAAATTTTTCAAATATTTCTTTGAAGTATCAATGCCTATATCTTTTAGAGTTCTTACAGCATTTGTATTTACAGAATAAACCAAGGAATCCCTTAGACTTACAATCCCCTTATAAGACCTATAAACATTCTCAGGCCATATTTCTCCATTTTCATTCTTCATAAATGGAACATCATCTATACCTGTAGCTAGGTTATATCCGTGATCTAGAGCAGCTGTATAGGTTGCTAAAGGCTTTACTGATGAGCCAGGTTGTCTAGGCTGATCTATTGCTCTATTTAATATTTTTTGTCCCTTTTGATCACGACCTCCCATAATAGCCTTAACTTCTCCATTTTTTTGATCAATTACCACTGTGGATGATTGAGGTTGTATAACACCTTCTAGGTCTGTATCATAATACTCTTTATTAAAAGAAAATGATCCAGATTCATTTTGCCATACAAAATCATTATGATTTTTAAGGTAGGAGGCTGATATAAGAATAGATCCATCTTGATTTTCTCTTATGTTTTCGTTGGATGGAAATTTAACAAATCCTGTTTTATGAGTTCTTAAGTTGGAGTTTTTATCATCCAAACTGTAATAATCTTTAAATACAAGGTTTGTATTATTAAGGCTAATTTTATTTGAATTTATAATCAAATTAGAATTTTCATCATAGTAAGCTTCATCACTTGAAATAGTAAAGTCATTATTATCATTCATAACATTACTTTTAGCATAATATATTAAAGTTCCATCGTTTTTAACTATATTTCCCCAATTATCATATCTTAAGTCAAGTAAAGGAGCTGAACCCCATCCTTGTGTATTACCTAGAATGCTTTCTGAAAAATTTTCATAAACATCTTCAAGTTTACTTTGCATATCATTATCTACAGTAGTAGTAATTTTAAGACCGCCATAGTAGAGTTTATCCCAGGCTTGTCTTTCTCCAATGTTTAGGGTTTCTTGAAGCTTTTTAACAACTTGTTTTTCTAAAAGAGTATTAAAGTATGAGGCCATAAGTGGAGACTTATCTTCAGGTGGTTTAATATTACTTGCTACATCTTCTGATAAGGCTTCTTTGTATTCACTATCTGATATATAGCCCTCTTCAAGCATTTTTGAAAGTACATACTTTTGTCTTTCAAAAGGCTTTTCATTATATACTGCTGAATATTTTTGTCCATCTATAGAAAATTCTCCAAAAATTCTTTCATCTGTAACTTCGCTTGTCGGAACAGCCTTAAATAAGGCGTATTCTGTTGGAGATTGAACTATACCTGCAATTGCAGCTGCTTCTGCAATTGTAAGCTCTGATACGTCTTTTGAAAAATAAGTTTTGCTAGCGGCTTGAACACCAAAAGAATTTTGCCCAAGAAAAACTCTGTTCATATATGCTTCAAGAATTTCATCTTTACTCAAATATTGTTCAATTTTTAAGGCTAAATAAATTTCTTTAATCTTTCTTTCATATGTTTGATCGTTGGAAAGGTATGTATTTCTTGCCAACTGTTGAGTTAAGGTTGAACCACCTCTTACAATAGAACCACTTTTAAAATTTTGGATAGCTGAACCTATAATAGAGATAGGATCTATACCATTATGTTTTAAAAATCTCTCATCTTCAACAGCTATAAAGGCATGTTTTAAATGTTCTGGCATTTGTTTAAAATCAACTATCTCTCTATTTTCACTAGTTCTAATAGAGTCTATCTCATTTCCGTCTTTATCAACTATAGTAGAATTTTCACTCATTTCATATTTTATATTTTCTGGATCTATATCTGGGGTTTTTTTCATAACTTGTAGAATTCCACCACCTATCAGTCCAGAAAACACTGTTCCTAGACCGATTAAAACCAGTATTGTAATAAGTAAAACTTTTAAAACTATAGGGGAGACTTTTTTATTCATTTTGACCTCCTTGTTTAAAGTCTTATCTTTAAAAATAATAGAATTACACTATTATTTTATCATCTTTTAAGTATTTAATCTATAAAATTACATATTTTGATAATAGAATTTTGTCTATCTTTAAAATAAGCCAAAAAAATGTATAATTTATTAAAGAAAGGAAATTTATGCAAGAAGTTATACAAGTTAATGTTTACAATGAAAAAGAGAATCCAAATAAGAGTTTTGAACTTGAATCTTTGATAAATACAGCAGGTGCTAAGTCTGTTGCAAAGATTAGCCAAGTTATAAATAAAGTGAATCCCTCCTATTACATAGGAAGTGGTAAGGTTGAAGAGATAGAAGATATAGCAAAAAAGCTTGATGTAAAAACTGTTGTATTTGATGTAGAACTTTCAGCAAGTCAGCTTAGAAATCTAGAAGAGAAGATGAAGCTTCATGTGGTAGATTGGACTACTTTAATTCTTGATATATTTGCCCAAAGAGCTAATACAAAAGAAAGCAAGTTAAAGATAAAACTTGCTCAGTTAAAATATCAACTTCCGAGAATTAACAAGTGGTTTTCTTATCTATCTCGTCAGTCTGGTGGAATTGGTACAAGGGGACCAGGTGAAACCATGCTTGAAACAGATAAGAGGGCTATAATAAGAGATATAAGATCAATTGAAGAGAAATTAAAGAATCTAGAGAAGACAAAAGTGGTCAACAGAAAGAGTCGAGAAGATATTTTAAATATATCTTTATTAGGATATACAAATGCAGGAAAATCAACGATTCTTAACCAAATGCTAAAATTATATGGGAAAGAGAAATATGTTTATTCTGATGATTTGTTATTTGCTACTCTTGATACATCAACAAGAAGACTTGATTTTTCAAATACAAAAGTAACACTAACAGATACAGTAGGTTTTATTGATAATCTTTCCAAGGAACTTAATGATTCATTTCTAACAACTCTAGAAGAGATAAAATTTGCTGATATGCTTTTGGTTATTATTGATTCATCATATGATATTGAAACTCAGCTAAAAACAATAGATAAGGCTATAGATGATATAGATGTAGGAGAAAAGAAAATTCTTTATGTATTTAATAAGCTTGATATTGTAGATGACAAAATGAATATATTAATTAATAGAGCAAAGGCTGAGAAAATCTATATGTCAGCAAGAGATAAAAATGATATAGTTAGACTTAAGGAAAAAATAGTTGATTTAATTAAAGAAGAATATATAAAAGTTATTATGGAAATTTCATATAAGGATGGGAAAATTTTAGATTATATAATGTCAAATTATGATGTAGACAATAAGGATTATAATAACGATGGGATTGTTCTCAAGCTAAATATTTCAAAGAAAGATTATAATAAGTATGAGAGATATATCAAAAAAAATTAGTGAAGATTACAAAACTATAAAAGGGGAAATCATTGATGAATTTGAGATAGAAAAGTCCACCTTTATTACTAATATTAAATATGTAGAGACAGAAGCTGAGGCTTTAGACTTTATTGAAAAAATAAAGAAAAATTACAAGGATGCAAGTCATAATTGTCATGCCTATATCATAAATGAAAAGCCTGAAATTAAAAGGTATTCTGATGATGGTGAGCCACAAGGATCAGCTGGACTTCCTATGTTATCAGTTCTTGAGAAAGAAAAAGTTTATAATGTGGTATGTGTTGTAAGCAGATATTTTGGAGGTAAAAAACTTGGCAAGGGAGGGCTTGTACGTGCCTATACTAAGGGTGTAGCAGATTGTATAGAAGGAAATATTACTTATAGAAGAAGATATATAGACAGTAAAATTACTTTTAATTATACTTTACTTGGAATAATAGAAAATTTCCTAAATGAAGGAAATTATATTATTATAGATAAGGATTATCTTCAAGATGTATCAATAAGACTTTATATAAAATATGATAAATTTGAAGATTTTAAAAATGAATTAATAGACATGACAAGTGCTAACATAAAAATAGAAGAAAAAGAAATTGTTATGTTATTTAAGAATTAGGAGGATATATGTCAGGACATAATAAATGGAGCAAAATAAAAAACAAAAAAGGTAGCGAAGATGCAAGACGTGGTAAGATATTTACCAAATTAAATAGGATTATCTCAGTTGCAGTAAGGGAAGGTGGAGATAACCCTGAATATAATCCTGCACTAAAAGCTGCTATTGATAAGGCTAAGGCAGAAAATATGCCTAACGATAATATTGAAAGAGCTATTAAAAAAGCAAGTGGTTCAACAGATGGAGCAAATTTTGAAAGAGTCATATATGAAGGTTATGCTAAAGATGGGGTAGCTGTAATAGTTGATTGTCTTACAGATAATAAAAATAGGACTGCTCCAGATATAAGACATTTATTTGATAAGTTTGGAGGAAACCTTGGAACAGATGGCTCAGTAATGTTTATGTTTAATAGAAAGGGTATTATAGAAATTGATAAGGATGATTCTATAGACTTTGATGAGCTTATGCTTGAGGCAATTGAGTTTGGCGCAGAAGATGTAGAAGAGGATGAAGATGTATATCAAATAACAACTAGCGTTGATGAATTTCAACCAGTGGTAGATAAATTTAAAGAAGCTGGATATAAGTTATCAAAAGCTGACTTATCTTATATAGCAGACAATCTAATTGAAGCTCAAGAATCAAACTTAAAACAAATAGCTAAATTGATAGAAAATCTTGAAGATAACGATGATGTTCAAGAGGTTTATACAAATTGGAAAGTACCTGAAGATTTAGGAATTGATTAATATGTTAGATTTTAAAATTGATAGGGTTGCTTTCTCTATATTCGGTATAGATGTATATTGGTATGCAATTATTATTATTACAGGAATTTTAATAGGCGCAAAATTTGCTCAAAAAGAGTTTTCAAGAAGGGGATTTAGTGAGGATTTCATTTATGATATTTTATTTGTAACCTTACCTTTTGCAATAGTTGGGGCTAGGCTTTGGTATGTTGTATTTGAATGGGATTTATATAAAAATAATCCTATAGAAATTTTAAACTTTAGGGCAGGAGGTCTTGCTATTCATGGAGGAATTTTATTTGCGATAATTGCCTTATATTTTTATAGTAAGAAAAAAGAAATTCCACTTATTGATATAACAGATGTTATGGTACCATCACTTGCTTTAGGGCAAGCTATAGGAAGGTGGGGTAATTTTGTAAATGGTGAAGCTCATGGTAGTGCAACAAATCTTCCTTGGGCAATCCTTGTTGATGGGGTAAGAGTTCATCCTACTTTTCTCTATGAATCTATTGGAGATTTTCTTATATTCTTATTTTTGATAAATTATAGGAAAAAAGAACCTGCCAAGGGAAAGCAAACTGCTATATATTTTATGGCATATGGAGTACTTAGATTTTTTGTAGAAGCTTTAAGGACAGATTCTTTAATGATAGGGCCTATAAGAATGGCACAATTTACAAGTGTAATTTACCTTATTTTAGGCATATATTTGTTTGTAAGATATAAACATTTGAACATGGGACAATTCATAAAGAAGAATAGATGCTAGATTTTTAAGGATATTCGATACTTAGCTTACAATTTTATATTCATACTGGGGCTGTTGCACAATGATAGAAATTCATAATTTTGCAATAGCCCTTTTATTTTTTATTTTTGGGTTTTTCTACCACCAAACATTAATTAGTTTGAATTTATAGTCAAAAGTTGAAATTTATTCTTAAAAATATTTTTTTTAAGTCTTTACAATTTGTAGGCTTTGTTATAAGATATAAGTGAAGTGGAAATATGTGGTAGAAGGTGGGTCATGTTTTTAGGAGAATTCATTCATAAAGTAGATTCTAAAAATAGAATAATGATGCCAAGTGACTTTAGAGATGACTTGGGAGATGAATTTTATATTACAAAGGGCCCTGAAAACTCTTTAGTTATTTATACTATAGAAGAGTTTCAAAATCGTGCAAAAAAGTATGAAGAACTATCCTACCAAAACAAAAACAACAGGGCAATGAAAAGATTGTTTTTTTCTTCCACTATCAAAGCTTATTTAGACAAACAAGGACGTGTTCTAATAAATAAGCAATTACGCGAATATGCCAAATTAAAAGACGAAGCTATGATAATTGGTAACAATACCAACATAGAAATATGGGATTTGGATAATTGGAACCAATATATAGAAGATGTAGAAGGAAACTTATCAGAGATAATGGATCAGTAGTATGAAATTTTCACACATATCAGTTTTGTTAAATGAATCAATTGAAAACTTGAATATAAAAGAAGATGGTATTTATGCTGACCTAACTTTAGGTAAGGGAGGTCATTCTAAAGAGATTTTGGAAAGACTTAATGAAGACGGACTTTTAATTGGACTAGACCAGGATAAAGAAGCTATCAAAGCAGCTAAGGAGAACTTAAATAACTTCTCGAATGTATTGTATTTTAACCGAAACTTTGAAAATATACAAAATGTTCTCCTTGAAGCAGGCGTAGATAAATTAGATGGCGCTTTGATGGACATTGGCGTAAGTTCATATCAAATTGACAAGGCAGATAGAGGTTTTTCTTATATGAAAGACGGTCCTTTAGATATGAGAATGGACAAAGATAATGAGTTAACAGCAAAGCATATTGTCAATGATTACTCTTTGGATGAGCTTTGGGAGATATTCCAAAATTTTGGCGAAGAAAGATATTCTAAAACTATAGCCAAAGCCATTGTAGATTACAGAAAAAATGAAGAAATTAATACAACTTTACAACTCCGAAATATTGTTATGAATTCTGTAAACTCAAACGAAGCTCATCCTGAAAAAAGAGTATTCCAAGCTTTGAGAATCGAAGTTAATCGTGAACTTGAAGTTTTGGAAAATACTTTAGAAACTGTAGTAGACAATCTTAAAAAAGGTGGAAGGTTATGTGTTATTACATTTCATTCGCTTGAAGATAGGATTGTTAAAAATAAATTTAAAGAAATGAGCAAAGACTGTATTTGTCCACCAGATTTCCCGGTTTGTGTGTGTAACCACAAAAGGAAGGTAAAAGTAATTACAAAAAAACCAATTTTACCTAAAAAGTCTGAGCTTAAGGAGAATAGAAGGTCTCATAGTGCAAAGCTTAGAGTAGTTGAAAGGGTTTGATATGCAGGAAGCTTTAAGAAAAAGAAAACAAAATAGAAAAAGAATTAAAAAGCTAAGTTTGCAAAATCAAACTGATTATAATCTAAAGCTTAAGTATAATAAGTTTAAAAAAGAAGATAAAAAGTTTAAAGCAAATATTTTAGCTTTATTATTTTTATCTTTTATAGTAATGGGCTTTATTACTATTAAAAATTACATAAAATTGAATAATACAAGAAACGAGTATAATAGTTTACAAAGTCAATATACATCTTATCAACTTACACGTGATAGGCTTAATAAAAACCTAGAAGATACAGTTGATTTAAAAGAAATTCAAAGATATGCAATAGAAGAATTGGGTATGGTATATGAGAACAAGAACAATATTGTTTATCTTGATATTGATAGGTAGGAGAAATGAAAGATATTTTAAGAATAATTTTACTAACATTAATACTAACACTTATACTTGGAAGAATTATTATTCCAATCTTAAGAAATAGCCATATAGGGCAAAATATTAGAGAAGAAGGGCCAAAAAGTCACTATGAAAAAGCGGGTACACCGACAATGGGTGGTATTATATTTTTGATATCAACGCTTGTAATGACATTGATTTTTGTTCCTTTTTCTATGAAAACTTTTATATTGCTTCTTGCAACATTTGGTTTTGGAGCAATAGGTTTTGTTGATGATTTTAGAAAGCTTGTTTTAAAAAGGTCACTTGGACTTACTGCCAAACAAAAAATTGTATTGCAAGTAGGATTATCGTTTGTAATCGCACTTTTATGTTTTATATTTCAAAATGACACCATAACTAAACTCTGGATACCATTTACTCATACCAGAATTAACATCTCAATATTTGGCATACCACTTATGATGTTTATAATGATAGGAACATCTAACGCAGTAAATCTTACGGATGGACTTGATGGACTTTCTTCATCAGTTTCTATTCCTGTTTTTATTTCGTTTATAATTCTTGCAACAAGTGTTGAAGATAAATTATTTGCAAGTATTATGTTGGCTGGACTATTAGGATTTTTATTTTATAATTCAAATCCTGCATCAGTATTTATGGGTGATACAGGTTCTATGGCTATAGGTGGGGCTGTAGTAGCACTTGCACTAAATATGGAAATGGCTCTTTTTTTAGTGATATTAGGAGGTATATATGTAGCTGAAGCTGGTTCAGTAATCCTACAAGTAGGCTCATATAAGCTTAGAAATAAAAAGAGAATTTTTTTAATGACACCAATCCACCATCATTTTGAATTGAAAGGATACAAAGAACCAAAAATAGTTACTGGTTTTACAATAGTATCAGTAATCTTATCTTTGATTACTTTATTGGCAGCAATATGAAAAAAGTTTTAGTATATGGTTTAGGAATAACAGGTATTTCAACGGTAAAAACATTAGCAAGTAAGGGATATAAAGTTTATACTTTTGACAAACTCAAAAAAGAAGACGATAGATTAAAGGGCTATGACTATAGCCCTATTTCTGATGTAAAAAAAGAGGATAAATTTGATTTTGTAGTAAAATCCCCTGGTATAAAACCGGATGATGAGATAGTAAAAGTTCTTGAAAAAAATAATGAGATAATATCAGATATAGAATTATCTTATAGAATTTTTAATAATAAAGAATTTTTGGCAGTAACTGGAACAAATGGCAAAACAACAACAACTTCACTTATAAGCCATATCTTAAATGAGTCAGGAAAAAGAGCTATAGCAGTTGGAAATATTGGTGAAGGTATTCTATGGCAAATGTATAAAAATGAAGCAGTCTTTGTAGAAGAAGTTTCATCTTTTCAACTACATAATACAAAGTTTTACAAACCTCATATTGGAATCATTTTAAATATTACACCAGATCATATAGACTGGCATAAAAGTGAGGAAAACTATATTAAAGATAAGTTAAGTATAGCTAGAAATCAAGATCAAAAAGATTATATTATTATAAATCATGATGATAAAATATTAAGTAAAAATAAAGAAAACTTCAATGCAAATATTTATGAATTTTCAACAAAAGATAAGATATCTAATGGTATATACCTAGATGGTGATGATATAGTTTTAAACATAGATGAACCTATAAAATTATTTTCTAGGAATGATTTAAAAATTGTAGGTAATCATAATATATCAAATGCCATGGCAGCAGTCTTGGCATTATATCTATACGGAATTGATATAAATGAAATAGTTAAATATATTAAAACATTTAAGGCTATAAGTCATAGACTTGAATTTGTTACAGAAATTAATAATGTTAAATTTTTTGATGACTCAAAGGCAACCAATGTTGATTCTGCAATAAAAGCCTTAGAAAGTTTTGATAAGAATGTAATTTTAATAGCTGGAGGTTATGATAAAAATATAGACTACAGACCCTTATTTGAAAGTTCAAGTAAAAAAATAAAAGCTATTATTTTAATTGGTCAAACTAAAAATATTTTAAAATCTGTCAGCGAAGATTATGGTATAAAATATTTTATAGAAGATACCATGAAAGATGCTGTTGATAGAGCATTTATGATAATGAAGAAAAATGATATAGTCTTATTATCTCCAGCATCAGCAAGTTGGGATATGTATAAAAGTTTTGAAGAAAGAGGAAATGACTTTAAGAATTTAGTAAAAGAAAGAGAGCCAAGATGAAGATAATAGTATCAGGCGGAGGAACGGGAGGGCATATCTATCCAGCCATTGCAATATGCCAAAAATTAGAAAAGGAAATTGATGATCTTGAAATTCTTTATGTTGGAATAAAGGGTGGACCTGAAGAAAAAATTGTAAAAAAGTATGATTATAAATTCCATTCTATAGAAGCTATGGGTCTTCCAAGAAAGATATCTAAGAGATTATTCAAATCTCTTATTACAAATTTAAAGGGTTTTTCTAAGGCTAAAAAAATAATCAATGATTTTAAACCAGATCTTGTCATAGGAACTGGAGGATATGTTTGTGCTCCAATTATTTATCAAGCATCTAGAAAACATATAAAAACTATGATTCATGAGTCAAACTCATTTCCTGGAATAACAACAAGGTTTTTATCTTCTAGGGTAGATGCGGTTTGTATATCATTCGAAGAGGCTAAAAAACACCTGAAAAACAAAGATAATATTTATATTACTGGAAACCCTGTAAGAACAAACTTTAATGAAGATTTTTCAAAAAAGGATTTAGATAAGCTTGGTATAAAAAAGGATATACCAGTAGTATTTTCGTTTGGTGGATCAAACGGCTCATATGCATTAAATGAAGCAGTAAAAGAAATGAGCCAACTTATGAAGGGTGATTTTTACCTACTTCATCAAACAGGAAATATGTATTTTGAAAATTTCAAAAAAGAAGTATATAATAATGAATTTCTTAAAATTTTTTCTTATATAGATAGTATTGACCTTTTTTATGCTGTAAGTGATTTAGTTATAGCCTCTTCTGGAGCTATGAGCTTGACTGAAATTTCATCCTTAAAAAAGGCTTCTATTTTAATTCCAAAGGCTTATACAACAGAAAATCATCAAGAATTTAATGCAAGAAACTATTTTGAACATGGTGCAAGCCTGATGATTCTTGAAAAAGATTTAACTGGTCAAAAATTATATGATAATATAAAAGAGATAATCAATGACAAGGATAAATTAAAAAACATGGGAGAGAAGGCCAATAGTTTACAAAATCCTAAAGCAGCTGATGAGATTTATAATATAATCAGAAAACTTATGGCAAGTTAATTATGGAAAAAAGAAAAAGAAGAAAAGTAAAGAAAAAAAGAAAAGAAAAAGTTTTTACATCTTTGTTCATGATTTTTTTATTAATAATTAGTTTTATTGTTATTATTTATAATATATTTAAGAATGATTATTTTAAAATTTCTCAAATATATATTGAAGGCAATAAAATTTTAAGCGATGAAGAAATCTTATCTAAATTAAATAATCCTATAGGAAATAATATTTTTTTCTATGATGCGAATAAGAGTATAGAAAACTTAAAAAAAGAAGAAATTATTAAAGATGTCGATATACAAAAAGAATATCCAGATAAGATACTTATAAATGTAAAAGAAGAATTTGCATTTATGACAGCAACATTCAACAATAAAGAGTATATAATATCAAATGAATCTAAAGTTTTAGATAAGACAAGTAATAAGAATGGCCTAGTTGTATTAAAAGGGATAGAAAAAAAACCAAAACTTGGTGAAAAGTTTACAGATAATAAGCAAGTTCTTGGTTTTATAGAGAAAATTCAAGAATATAAGTATAGCCTTAACTTAGAAGAAATAGACTTGGAAAACAATCAGGATATTGGTATAATAATAAATGATATTCATATTAATTTTGGAGATTTAAATAATTATGATTATAAGCTGAAACTACTCGATTCAGTTTTAAAAGATATTAGTGATAAAGGGCTTAAAGCCTACACTATAAGACTTGATAAAGGTAAAGATCCTGTAGTTGAAGTCGATAAAACAAGTCTAGATCAAGATAATGAGAAATAAAAGTTATGAAACGGGGGAGGAATATGGCAAATATCAATATGGAAGTAGAAAATAATGCCTTAGCCAAAATTAAAGTAATAGGTGTAGGTGGTGGTGGAAATAACGCCATAAGCCGAATGAGAGAAGGAGGACTTTCTGGAGTTGAGTTTATAGCGCTTAATACAGACCTTCAAACATTAAATGAAGCTAATGCTGATATAAAATTACAAATTGGTGCAAAGCTTACAAGAGGACTTGGAGCAGGTGCTAATCCTGAAATTGGAGAAAAGGCTGCTGAAGAAAGTGAATCTGAAATAGATGAGGCACTTAAAGGAGCTGATATGGTTTTTATCACTGCTGGAATGGGTGGTGGAACTGGTACAGGTGCGGCTCCAGTAGTTGCTAAAAAAGCAAAAGAGCAAGGTATACTTACAGTAGGAGTTGTTACAAAACCTTTTACATTTGAGGGAAGAAAAAGACAAACATCCGCAGAAGGTGGTATAGAAGCACTTAAGGATAGTGTAGATACATTGATTACAATTCCTAATGATAGACTTTTACAAATAGTTGAAAAAAGAACATCTATGGTAGAAGCATTTAAAATGGCTGACCAAGTACTTATGGATGCTGTAAGTGGTATATCAGAACTTATAGCTATACCAAATGTTATTAACCTTGACTTTGCAGATGTTAAATCAATTATGTCAGACCAAGGTATTGCTCATATGGGTATTGGTAGGGCAAGTGGTGAAAATAGAGCAGTTGATGCTGCAAAAGCTGCTGTAAACTCTCCACTACTTGAAACATCAATAGAAGGTGCAAATGCAGTATTATTAAATGTTACTGCAGCAGAAGTTGGACTTATGGAAGCAAATGAAGCAGCAGAGTTAATAAGAGAGCATATCGATTCTGATGCCAATATCATTTTTGGTGTTGGAAGTGATGAATCCCTAGGTGACGATATTAAGATTACTGTAATAGCAACAGGTTTTGATCAAGATTCTCAAAAAAGAAGAGAAGTTATTGAAAATAGAAGACAAGCACCAGCGAAAAATACAACAAAAAGACAGAATTCACAAAAAATATCAAATCCATTTGATGATAT
This sequence comes from Anaerococcus faecalis, assembly GCF_013371425.1. Lineage (NCBI taxonomy): Bacteria > Bacillati > Bacillota > Tissierellia > Tissierellales > Peptoniphilaceae > Anaerococcus > Anaerococcus faecalis. The sequence continues at coordinate 65,771 of NZ_JABVBA010000008.1, read as the reverse complement.
AGATCTTCCTGACTTCTTAAAATAAAATGAAATGTCCATATTGTGACTCAAATGATACAAAAGTTATAGATTCGAGGGCTACAGAAGATAATACTGCTATAAGAAGAAGGAGGCTTTGCCAAAGCTGTAACAAGAGATTTTCAACTTATGAAAGGTATGAAGACAGGACACTTATGGTTATAAAAAAAGATGATACAAGGGAATCTTTTGATAGGTCAAAGCTTATAAATGGTATAGTAAAATCTTGTGAGAAAAGACCAGTTTCTATCGATCAAATTGAACAAATAGCAAATGAAATAGAACTTGAAATAAATCATTTGGGAAAAAAGGAAGTATCTTCCACTACAATAGGAAAATTTGTTTGTGATAAACTTAAAAATATAGATCCAGTAGCATATGTTAGATTTGCTTCAGTATATAGAGAATTTAAGGATGTAGAAAGTTTTTACGAAGAATTAAAAAATTTAAAAGATGAAAATTGATGTTATTCATGAAGGATAGCATCTTTTTTTTAAAGATAGGAAAAGCATGGATTTATTTGAATTAAATAGGATAAGAGAAATTGAAAAATCAGCTCCCTTAGCAGATAGGCTAAGACCTAAAACACTTGATGATTTTATTGGTCAAGAACATTTGATAGGTGAAGGAAAGATTTTAAGAAGGATGATTAAGGCAGATAGGATTTACTCATCTATTTTTTATGGACCTCCAGGAGTTGGTAAGACTACACTTGCAGAAATCATATCAAATACTACTGATATGGCTTTTGAAAAAATATCTGCTGTAGCAAGCGGTATATCCGATCTAAAGAAAAAAATAGAAATAGCAAAGGATAATCTTAAATTTGAAAATAAAAAGACTATACTTTTTATAGATGAAATTCATAGGTTTAATAAATCACAACAAGACTATCTTCTGCCTTTTGTAGAAGATTCTACAATTATATTAATTGGGGCAACAACAGAAAATCCATATTTTGAAGTAAATAAGGCATTGATATCTAGAATGTATGTTTTTGAGCTGAAAAGTCATAGCTATAATGATTTAAAGATGCTTATAGATAGAGCAATAAATAAGGATAGAATACTCCAAAGAAAAAATATAAGTATAACAAATAATGCAATAGAAACCTTAATATCCTATTCAAATGGAGATTGTAGGGCACTTTTAAATGCTTTAGAGATAGCTGTGTTTTCACAAGATGATAATAAAGGTATAATAGAAATTGACCGCCAAACTATCTTAGATTCAATTCAAAAAAAGATTTCAATATATGATAGAAATGGTGACAGGCACTACGATACAATATCTGCTTTTATAAAATCTATGAGAGGTTCAGATGTTGATGCAAGTATCTATTATTTAGCAAAAATGCTTAACTCAGGTGAAGATATAAAATTTATAGGAAGAAGGATGATGATTTTTGCTGCAGAAGATATTTCTCTTGCAGATCCAAATGCATTAAATATTGCAACTAATGCTTTTAATGCGTCAATAGCAGTTGGAATGCCTGAAGCAAGAATTATTTTAGCAGAGGCTTGCGTTTATCTTGCACTTAGTCCTAAAAACAATTCCACATATCTTGCTATAAATAAGGCTATGGATTTTGTTAAAAATAAGAGGGATTTAGAAGTTCCAAATAAATTAAAAGATACTCACTATAAAGATAGCAAAAAATTAGTAAAAGATGAGTATCTTTACCCTCATAACTATAATGGCTATGTTAAACAAGATTATTTACCAGATGAGTATAAAAATGAAAAATTTTATGAGCCAAAAAATATTGGATATGAAAAAGAGCTTGTAGAAAAATTAGAAAAAGTTAAGAGAGGATTAGACAAATGAAATTAAGAGAAATTCAAAGAGATTTAGAAAAATTTATTGATAAGGAAATTACTCTTGAAGGATGGATAAGACAAGCGAGGTTTACTAAGAATGTAGGTTTTATAGAACTAAACGATGGAACTATATTTAAGAACCTCCAAGTTGTGTTAAGTAAAGACTTAGATAACTTTGAAGAACTAAAAAAAGAACATCTTTCAGCATCATTAAGGGTTAGTGGGTTATTGGTTAAAACAAATAATGCAAAACAAGCCTTTGAACTTCAAGCAAATAAGGTTATTGTACTAGGCCATAGTGATGAAAAATTCCCTATTCAAAAACAAAAACAATCTCTTGAATACATGAGAACTATTCCTCACCTAAGAGCAAGAACAAATACTTATAGGGCAGTATTTAGATTAAGAAGTAAACTTGCATTTGCTCTTCATAATTTCTTCCAAGAAAGAGGATTTATCTACTTAAATGCACCTATAATTACAGCATCTGATACTGAAGGAGCAGGAGAGATGTTCCAAGTTACAACCCAAAATCTTGAAAAACCTAATCTAAATGATGAAGGAAAAGTTGATTATTCTAAGGATTTTTTTGGAAAGAAATCATATCTTACAGTATCAGGTCAATTGGAAGCAGAAGATTTTGCTCTTGCTTTTTCAGACATTTATACATTTGGACCAACTTTTAGGGCAGAGGAGTCAAACACACCAAGACATGCAGCTGAATTTTGGATGCTTGAGCCAGAGATTGCCTTTGCTGACTACAATGATTGTATGGATGTAGCGGAAAATATGATTAGGTATATGATTGACTATGTTCTTAAAAATTGTAAAGATGAGATTACTTTTTTCAATGAAAAAATTGATGATACACTTATAGAAAGGCTTGAAAAGGTAAAAGATGCTAAATTTGCAAGAATTACCTATACTGATGCTATAAAAAAACTAAAAGAAGCCAATGTAGATTTTGAATATCCAGTAGAATGGGGAATGGACCTTCAAACAGAACATGAAAGATATTTATCAGAAAAGATTGTAGATGGACCTGTTTTTGTTACAGACTATCCAAAAGACATAAAGGCTTTTTATATGAGAAGAAATGAAGATGGGAAAACTGTAGCTGCTTTTGATCTATTAGTTCCAGCTGTAGGTGAGCTGATAGGGGGAAGCCAAAGGGAAGAAAGATATGATGAACTTGTAAAATCTATGGAAGATAATGGACTTAACATAGATGAATATCAAAATTATCTAGATCTTAGAAGATATGGTTCTGTTGTTCATTCAGGATATGGACTTGGTTTTGAAAGAGCTGTAATGTATCTTACTGGAATGAAGAACATTCGTGACGTAATACAATATCCAAGAACAGTTAAGTCATTTGCATCAAAAAACTAAGGAGTAATTATGAGGGAATATAATCCAAATGCTATTGAGAAAAAATGGCAAAAAATATGGGATGATGAGGAAACATTTAAAGCTGTTATAGATAAGGATAAAAAGAAATTCTATCCATTAGTAGAATTTCCATATCCATCAGGTCAAGGTCTTCATGTAGGCCATCCAAGACCTTATACGGCTTTAGATATAGTAGCAAGAAAGAGAAGACTAGAAGGAGAAAATGTAATTTATCCAATGGGTTGGGATGCATTCGGTCTTCCAACAGAAAACTATGCTATAAAAAATCATATACACCCAGCAATAGTTACAAGAGATAATATTAAAAATTTCAAGTCGCAAATGAAATCAATTGGTTTCTCATTTGACTGGTCAAGAGAAATTAATACAACTGATCCAAATTATTATAAATGGAGTCAATGGATATTTATACAACTCTATAAACATGGGCTTGCCTACAAAAAAGAAATGCCAATAAACTGGTGTCCATCATGTAAGATAGGACTTGCTAATGAAGAAGTAGTTGATGGTAAGTGTGAACGATGTGGCTCAGATGTAACCCATAAGGTTAAAAATCAATGGATGTTAAAAATTACAAAATATGCAGACAGACTCATAGATGATTTAGATGATGTTGACTATGAAGAAAAAATCAAAACTCAACAAAAAAATTGGATTGGAAGAAGCTATGGTGCAGAAATAGACTTTAAATTAAAGGATAAGGATTATAAATTAAATGTCTATACTACAAGACCTGATACAATTTTTGGCGCAACTTATATGGTAATAGCACCAGAACATCCTATGCTTGAAAAATTTAAAGATGATATTAAAAATCTCGATAAAGTTAAAGAATACCAAACTTTTGCTAAGAAAAAGTCAGATTTTGAAAGAAGTGAGCTTTCTAAGGAAAAAACAGGGGTTAAACTTGATGGAATATCTGCCATAAATCCTGTAAATGGAAAGGAAGTTCCAATTTGGATATCTGATTATGTACTTATATCTTATGGTACAGGTGCGATTATGGCAGTACCAGCCCATGATGAAAGAGATTTTGAATTTGCTAAAAAATTTGATATGCCAATAATTCCTGTAATTGACAATGGGGATGAAGAACTTCCTACAATATCAAATGACAAGGGACTTATGATAAATTCAGATTTTTTAAATGGTCTTTCAGTTGATGAAGCCAAAGCTAAGATGATAGAATATGTTGAAGATAATGAGATAGGCTTTGCAAAAGTAAATTACAAACTTCGAGATTGGGTATTTTCTAGACAAAGATATTGGGGTGAACCAATTCCTATGATTTATTGTCAAGAACATGGTTGGGTTCCAGAAAAGGAAGAAAATCTTCCTATAGAGCTTCCTGAAGTAGAAAGCTATGAGGTGACAGATGATGGAGAAAGTCCATTATCAAAAATAGATGACTTTGTAAATACTACTTGCCCAATCTGCGGAAAGCCTTCTAAAAGGGAAACAGATACAATGCCACAATGGGCAGGCTCTTCATGGTATTATTTAAGATACACAGATCCTAATAATAGTAAGGATATTGCAAGCAAAGAAAATCTAGAATACTTTACACCAGTTGATTGGTATAATGGCGGAATGGAACATACAACACTTCATTTACTCTATTCAAGATTTTGGCACAAGTTCTTATATGATATAGGTAAGGTTCCTACAAAAGAACCATATCAAAAAAGAACATCTCATGGAATGATTCTTGGAGAAGACCATCAAAAAATGTCTAAATCAAGAGGAAATGTAGTAAATCCTGATGACATAGTAAGAGATTATGGTGCTGATACTCTAAGAGTATATGAAATGTTTATTGGTGATTTTAGATCAACTGCTCCTTGGTCAGACGAGGGGGTTAAAGGTTGTAGGAAATATCTTGAAAGAGTATTTAACCTTTATGAATTAGTAGAAGATGGAGAAGAATATTCAAAAGATTTAGAAATTCTTATAAATCAAACTATTAAAAAGGTTTCTGATGATTATGAATCACTAAAATATAATACAGCTATAGCCGCTTTGATGAGTCTATTAAATGAATTTAGAAATAAAGGGACAATCACCAAAAAAGATTATAAGACTTACTTAATTTTATTAAATCCAGTTGCCCCTCATTTAACAGAAGAATTATGGGAAGAGATAGGATTTGAAGGTGAGCTCAATCAAGCATCATGGCCAATTTATGATAAATCTAAGCTTGAATATGATACAATTGAACTTCCAGTTCAAGTAAATGGCAAAGTTAGGACTAAACTTAATATAAGTAAAGATGCAGATCAAGAAGATGCTGTAAGTAAGGCAGAAAATGATAAAAACATACAAAAATATATAGATGGAAAAGATATATTTAAGGTAATATATGTACCAGGCAAGATATTAAATCTACTTGTAAAATAAAGACTAAAAAATGGACTATTCATAAATTTATGAATAGTCCATTAATATTTTTGATTTTGTATAGCGGATATAATCTTAGTAATCTTTTCACTAGAATCTAAATCTCCTGTAGAAATATTTTTAATATATTCAATCAAATCCATACTCTTACTAACAAATTTTAAATAGTCATCTCCAACTATAAAATCAATTAAAAGCTTATCTTCAATTTTTTCTAATGAAAAAACATAAATACCTTCTAAATATTTGGTATTTCTCAAAAATACACCCTGATTTGGAAATCTTTCAAATCCATCAATAAAAACTTCTTCCTCTTCTATATTTATGTCGAGACCAAGCTTTATAATCTTTTCAAAAAGTTCTTTAAAAGCTTTTAAATCAAAATTTTCATAAAAATTATCTACCTTAATTCGAGATTTATTTTTTTCTATTGAAAGGCTTATGTTCTTGTTATTATAGAATTGATAAAAGATAGCCTTAAAAATATAAAATGCAGTATTATAATATAAATTTTTAAGTCTTGCTTTTTTATCAATTTTTAAGTAGACTTCCTTTTTCTCTATATTTCCTTCAATTGTATATACAATATCTTTTTCAACCATCTGTATGTTTTTTATTTTAAATGAGGATATTTCGGGATTTTCATCCAGAAGATAGGCGGTTTTCGGAATAAAAATGCTTCTATCTAAGATAAGTTTAGTATAAGGATAATTATATTTTTTCTTTTTTATATTTGCACTAATTTCATCTATTAAGGGATGACTTATGTATAATAAATCTTTCATACTATAATTATATCATATGTTATAATTTAAGTGGGAGATAGATATGAGAAAAATATTATTTTTAAGCTTATTAGGTTTTATTTGTGGAATAGGTTTTTTTGTATATTTTGAAGGTCTTAATTTAGTCTTGATTTTAGGACTTTTTTTCCTATGTCTTTTATTTATGAAAAAAACAATTTTTTATTTTTTTCTAGCAGTAATTTTAGGAAATTTCATAGCAGGAATAAATTTTAATTCTTTTAAATTGAACAAATATGAAAAACTAGACTTATCACTTTTAGTAGTGGATAAGTCTAGCACTAATGATAGATTTATTTATACAGTTAAGGCTAAAGATAAAATTTATAAAATAGATGAAAAATCAATTCTTATATCAGACAAAGAATTTAATCTTGGAGATAGACTTATAGGAAATTTTGAAATAGATCTAGTCTCTAAGAATACCAACCCTTATCTTTTCAACTATAGGAATTACATGCTTGGAAAAGGGGTTAAATCAAGACTTAAAATTATAGATTTGAAGAGAGTAGAAAAAACGAAATATCTTAATTTAAGACTTAAAGAAAAATTTAGTTTTTATATAAAATCTATCTTTGACAATAATTTAAGTGAGGATGCATCTGATTTTGTAAAGGCTGTGGTTTTATCAGAAAAGTATAAGAATATAAGTGAATTATCATCTTTAGGTATTTCCCATTTACTTGCTGTATCTGGTCTTCATATAGATATAATATTAGGGTTTATGATACTTATACTTATAAAATTTGGGCTTTCTTATAAAGTGGCTCTGCCTTTAGGATTAATTTTTTCAGTATCTTATGGATATTTGATAGGATTTCCTTTCTCTATTATGAGAGTAATCTTACTTCATAGTATTATATATTTGGGTTTTTTACTAAAAAAAGGAAAGGATATGTATAAAATTCTAATGGCATCTTTTCTATTAATTATTTTTATAAATCCTTTTGCTATATTTCATGCATCCCTAATACTTTCATATTTGGCAGGTTTTGCCATATATATAATTTATCCAAAATATAAGAATAAAGGTTCATTTATAAAGAAAAATTTGGTTTTTATAGGCTCGATTCAACTTGTTATGTTCCCGTTTTTAGTCTATTATTTCCAAAGTTTTAATTTTCTATCAATAATTACAAATTTTTTAATTGTACCTATATTTCAAATATCAGCCTATCTTATTTTTATAATAATTTTGGCATATCCATTTTTGGGAAAGTTTTTATTTATTATATTTTGGAGTTTGAATTTTTTGATAAAATCAATAATAAATATGGCTTTATTTTTAAATTCTATAGATGTATTTAAAATTAGTTTTCCAAAAGAATCAATTCTTATATCGATTTATTTTCTAATAATTATATATCTATTTCTGGAACTTAAAAGCAAAAGACTTAAAAATTTAAGAAAATATTTAATATATTCAATTCTAATAATAGTTTTTTCTATTACTTGTGATTTAAATAGGCCTATAAGTTTTTCGATGATAGATATTGGACAAGGCGATTCATTTATCTTAGAGACTGGAAAAGATATATATCTTTTTGATTGTGGTGAGATTTCTTTTGGTAATTATAACTCTACTGATAATATTCTCATTCCTCTTTTAAAAGCAAAGGGAATTAGAAAAATAAAGGGGGTTTTTATCTCTCATGAAGATAGTGATCATTATGGAGCTTTAGGTAAATTAAATAATGAATTTAATATAGAAAAAATCTATGTAAATAAGTATAATGTGAATTCATTTAAAAATTACAACATAGAAATATTACATGACTATGATAGACTTACTAAAAAAGATATAATAATAGATGTCCTTGAAAATTATGATGGGGAAGAAAATGAGGACTCAATGCCACTTTTACTTACAATAAAAGGAGTAAGAATACTTACTATGGGTGATTTACCTAGCAACAGGGAAGAAGTAGTTAAAAGAAAAGCCGATATTTTAAAAGTATCACACCATGGCTCTAAATCTTCTACATCAAAAGATTTTATTAATTATGTAAGGCCCGAAGTTGCTTTAATATCTGCAGGACGAAATAATGTATATAAACATCCTAGTAAGGAAGTATTAGAGAATTTAAAAGATATCAAAACTTATAATACTCAAACAGATGGATATGTAGAAATCCAATTTGTGAATGGTGGTTTTAAAGTTGAAAAATATATGAAGGGGGGATTTTTTAGATGAATTATAAGGAATTTATGAAAGCTTTCTTATCAAGTAATACAAGTGGAATATATTTGATTGATTCTGAAGAAGAATACCTAAAAGAGACAATTATAGATGCAGCAAAGGATATACTAAGATATCCTGACTTTAATTACATAGAAATTAAGGGAAAAACAAGTATAGAAGAGATTCAAACAGCTATGGACACATATCCTATTATGGAAGATAAAAAAGTGATTATATGGAGAAATGTAGACTTTTCTCAAAAAAACATTAAAGAATATGAGGAAGTTAATAATAGCCTTATAAAAACAATTAATAATGTCGGAGATTTTTTAACTCTTTTAATAATACCTGATTCAAAGATTTTTAAGGGAAAATTTTATAAAAATGTCAAAAAAAATGGTCAAATAGTAGAAGTAAAAAGGCTTACTAATAATGAATTAATATATTTTATTGGAAAAAGATTCTTAAAATTTGGTAAAAAAATCAAAAAATCTCAAATAAATGATATTATAGCTAGATTTTCATATTTAAATAAAAACTCAGAGGTAGACCTTTATGAAGTTGTAAATACTATAGATAAAATTATTTCAAACTCTGATCAGATGGAAGTAAAAGACATAGATGTATCAGAACAATTAGATCAAATTCTTGATTTAAATATTTTTAATTTTACTGATGCCTTATCTATGAAAAATAGTAAAAAAGCACTTGATACATACTTTTATATGGCAAGGGATATAGATGAAATATTTAAGATTTATCATATGCTAGTAAGACATATTAGAAATCTTATAGGTATAAAGGTTTTAAGTAATAATTCTTTTAATGATTCATATATAATGAAGACACTTTCAATTTCTTTTTATGAGTTAAATAAAGATAAATCTTTCGTGAGAAATTTTACTCTTGATGAATTATTTAATATACATGATTTTTTATATAATATGGAGAGAAAACAAAAGAGCTTAGACTTTGATATGAATTTGAATATGGAAATGTTAATAAGTTCTTTTTCAAAATAAAAAAATCGACTCATTCTATTCTTTGCGACTTGTCTTAAGTCGCAAGTTTGAATGAACCGACTAAAAATTAAGCATTTAATAAATTTAATTTTTTAGCTAATCTTGAACTAGTTCTACTAGCTTGATTTTTATGAATAATGTTTTTTGCTGCTGCTTGTTTTACTTTTTTATCAACAGTTTTGAAAAGTTCATTAGCTTTGTCAGCTTCATTATTTTCTATAGCTTGTTCAAATTTTTTAACATATGTTTTAATTTCTGATTTTACAGATTTATTTCTAGCAGTTTGTCTTCTAGCTATGTCAATCCTTTTAATTGCTGATTTGATATTTGCCATTTTTTCACCCCCAATTTACTTCGACTGATTTATTTTACCATAAACTTAAGTTTTTTACAAATATTTAAGTTTTATTATATGATTTTAAAATATTTTGAACTTTTGCAATATTCGTTTATAATATTTTAGTAAGAGAGGTGTATATATGAGTGAAGAAAATTCATTAGAATTTCTTGATTGGATTAAGACAATACTGCTTGCTTTAATTTTAGCGTTTTTTATAAAAATATTTTTGCTTGATGCTACCAAGGTAGAGGGAAATTCAATGCTTAACACATTACATAGTGGTGATATGTTATTTGTAGATAAATTATCGAAGCATTTTAAAGGTTTTGATGTAGGAGATATAGTTATAATTGAAGCTCCTGACCAAGAATCTACTCTTTATATAAAAAGAATTGTTGGACTTCCAGGGGATACTGTATCTATAAGTAATGGGAATGTATATATTAATGGAGAAATTTATTCAGAGCATTATATAAATACGGACGAAACTCTAACAACAAATAATAATAGTGAATGGACTTTAAATGAAGGAGAATACTTTGTTATGGGGGATAATAGACTTCCAAATGCAAGTAATGATTCAAGAAATTTTGGCCCTATTAGTGAGAATTCTATAGTTGGTCATGCTTTCTTAAGATTTTACCCTTTATATGATATTGGTTTTGTAGATAAGGAAAATAGATAATGAAGAAAAAAGAAAATATAAGAAATTTTTCTATTATAGCCCATATAGATCATGGCAAATCAACTTTAGCTGATAGATTAATTGAGGAAACTAATTCTGTTTCAAAAAGAGATATTGAAGAACAAATGCTTGATAGCATGGATCTTGAGCAAGAAAGAGGAATTACTATTAAATTAAAATCAGTAAAGTTAAATTATAGGGCTAAGGATGGAAAAGATTATGTTCTAAATCTCATAGATACTCCTGGTCATGTAGACTTTACTTATGAAGTTTCAAGATCTCTTAAGGCATGCGAAGGAGCAATTCTTGTTGTGGATGCATCACAAGGTGTAGAGGCTCAAACTTTGGCTAATACCTATCTAGCTTTAGAACAGAATCTTGAGATTTTACCAGTTTTAAATAAGATTGATTTGCCAAGTGCTAGGGTTGATGAGACAAAAGAAGAGATAGAAAATCAAATAGGTCTTGATACCGAAGGAATTCCTCTAGTTTCAGCTAAAACTGGATTAAATATTACTGATGTACTAGAAGATATAATCGAAAATATTCCAGCACCAGAAGATCATGATGATAAGCCTCTTAAGGCTTTAATTTTTGACTCTTATTATGATTCTTATAGGGGAGTAATATGCTATGTGAGAATCTTTGAAGGTTCAGTTAAGCCTGGTGATGAAATTTACATGATGGCAAGCGGAAAATCATACGAAGTTACAGCAGTTGGCTATACTATGAAAGATAGGATAGAGACAAAAGATTTAAGAAGTGGGGATGTTGGTTTTATAGAAGCCAGTATTAAAGACATAAGAAATGCAAGAGTTGGAGATACTATAACTTTAAAGAACAATAAAACAGATAAACCATTATCAGGATATAAGGAAGTTCTACCAATGGTGTATTCTGGTATTTATCCTGCAGAAGGAGAATCTTTTGCAAAACTTAGAGATTCTCTTGAAAAACTCCAAGTTAATGATGCATCTCTTGTATTTGAACAAGAAAACTCTCAAGCCTTGGGTGTAGGTCTAAGATGTGGATTTTTGGGACTTTTGCATATGGATATTATTACAGAAAGACTTGAAAGAGAGTATGACCTTGATATTATAGCTACTGCACCTTCTGTAATCTATAGGGTAAAGACTAAGGGTCATGATGAGAAAAAGTTGGAAAATCCTAATGATTTTCCATCAACTTCAGAAATTGAATATGTAAAAGAACCAATTACAATATCTGAAATTATGACTCCAAAGGATTATATAGGTCCTATAATGGAGCTTGCCCAATCAAGGCGTGGAGAGCTTATAGATATGTCCTATATTGATGAAAATAGGGTTTTAATCAAGTATAAGCTACCTTTAAATGAGGTTATATATAATTTCTTTGATTCACTTAAGTCAAGGTCAAAGGGTTATGCATCTCTTGATTATGAAGTAACAGACTATGTAAAAAGTGATTTAATAAAACTTGATATTAAGATAAACGAAGATAGGGTAGATGCACTTTCGACCATAGTACATAAGGATTTTGCATATGAAAGAGGAAGGTCAATTGTTGAAAAACTCAAGGAACAAATACCAAGACAACAATTCACAATTCCAATTCAAGCTACTATAGACTCTAAGGTTATAGCAAGAGAAACTGTAAAAGCACTAAGAAAAGATGTAATTGCAAAATGTTATGGTGGAGATATATCTAGAAAGAAAAAATTACTAGAAAAACAAAAAGAAGGTAAGAAGAGGATGAGACAGTTAGGAAGTGTTCAAATCCCTCAGGATGCATTCCTTGCTGTATTAAAATATGAAGATGATTAAAAAGTTAGGCTTGTCCTAGCTTTTTTTATGTAAAAGGAGGAAAAATGGAAAAAATTGGACTTTATGTACATATCCCTTTTTGCAAGAAAAAATGTTTTTATTGTGATTTCGTAGCTTATCCCAATTTGGAAAATATGATTGATTCATACTTTGATAATTTATATAAGGAAATTGATTTATATCAAAAAAATATAAGTGTAGATATAGATTCTATATATATTGGAGGAGGAACACCTTCATATGTTGATTATAAATATATAGAGAAACTTGTAGAAAAACTTAAAAATTTTAAGGTTAAAAATCTTAAGGAATTTACTATAGAGTCAAATCCAAATTCCCTAACACTTGATAAGCTAAAAAAATATAGGGAACTTGGTATAGATAGGATATCTCTAGGAGTTCAATCATTTGATGATAAGGTATTAAAAAATGTTGGTCGTGATCATAGTAAAGAAATTATATTAAATGACATTAAAAATATAAGAAAAGTTGGATTTAAAAATCTTTCCTTAGATATGATTTTAAATCTACCAGGAGGAGACTTTAATGTAGTAAAAAAAGATTTAGAACTTATAAAAGAAATTAAGCCAGAACATATATCTTATTATTCTCTAATTTTAGAGAAGGGTTCATATTTTTATACTCTTTATAAAAAAAGAAAATTAAAGTTAATGGATGATGATCTAGAAAGGGGAATTTTTTTATATATAGAAAAGCAATTAAAAGATTTAGGATTATTTAGGTATGAAATTTCTAATTTTTCAAAAAAAGGTTTCGAATCTTACCACAATAAAAAATATTGGTCTGAGGGTGGATATCTTGCCTTAGGTCTTGGTGCATCAGGATTTTTATCGAATATTAGATACAGTAATGTAAGAAATTTTATTAAATATGAAAACTTAATAAATAGTGGAAAGTTTCCCATAGAAACTAAAGAGTTTATCTCAAAAAGTGAAAGGGAGAAAGAATATATAATCTTTAAGCTAAGGGAATGTGAAGGAATTAATTTAAAAGAATTTGAAGAAATTTTTGGTTATAGTCTTTTAAACAAGTATAGTAAAATTGTTGATAAATATTATAATCTTGGCTTTTTTAATATAGGGAAAAGCCTGAGTTTTACCCATAAAGGTTTCGACTTATCTAATGAATTTTATCTTGAAATAATCTAACTTGCAAATATAAATTTACCAAGTATATTAATATTAGCAGTCAGATATTAGGAGTGCTAAATGAGGTGAAGATAATGAACGAGAGAAAGAAAATGATACTCTTTTCCATTATAAACTCATACGTTAATCTTGGAGAGCCTATTGGTTCAAATTCATTACTTAATGAATATTCTCTAGATATATCTTCTGCAACTATTAGAAATGAGATGAGCACTCTTGAGAAGATGGGACTTCTTGAAAAGGCCCATACTTCTAGTGGTAGGTACCCATCAGATAAGGGTTACAGATTATATGTCAATTATATATTAGAAAATACACTGGATTCTAATAAAGAAGATGAAGAAAAATTAGAAAAAATTCTTGATAAAAGATATGGAAATGTTTCAAAAATTATAGATACAGCAACCTTATTACTTTCTAAGATGACTAATCTTACAGCTATATCTTACACTATAAGAAATAATATCAATAAAGTTTTAAATCTCGAACTTATTAAACTTGATTCTAATATGCTCTTATTTGTCATAGTTTATGACAATGCAAGTATTATTAGTGATAGGATTTATACCAATGTTGAAGTAAGTGAAGAGGATATAAAATACTTGTCTATAGAACTTAAAAAAAATATAGAAGGAGTCAATATTAAAGATATTTCTAAGGTGTTTAAGAGACTTAAAGATAAAAATCTTAAAAAGTATGAATCCTTATTAGAAATTTTGGAGAATAAAATTAATAATGATTCTTTAACAGATCTTAGTAAGGAAGTAATTATAAAAGGAATTGGAAATATTTTTAATTTTAAAGAATTTGAGGATCCAATAAAGGCTAAAGAGTTTATTAAAATTTTAGATAGTAAAGATAGGATATGGGATTTGATTGAAAATTCCAATAGCAATCTTAAAATTACTATTGGAGATGAAAATGAGATAAATGAATTAAAAGACAATACAATAATAACTTCGCATTTTAATTATGATAAGGACATTGTAGGCCAAATTGGAATTATAGGAATTACAAGAATTGATTATAAGGAAGTTATTTCTGATATAAAGCTAATTTCAGATTTACTCAGTAAATAAAGGTAGGTGTTTAAGGTGGACAATGAAAAAAAGCATGATGAGAATGTTGAAAATACAGAAGAATTAGAAGAAATCGAAGCTGAAATTGTTGATGAAGATGGAGAAGTTAATGAAGCTTCAGGAGAAGATGAAGAAACTCCAAAAGAAGTCGAAGAAGAATTAATTGAAAATGAATATAAAGATAAGTATCAAAGATTATTAGCAGAGTTTTCAAATTATAAAAAAAGGGAAGAAAAGGCTAGAATAGAATTTAAAAAGTTTGCTTCATCAAAGTTAATTGAAGAGTTATTACCAGTTTTAGATAACTTTGATAGGGCACTTAAAGATACAGACAAAAATGATTCTTTTGTTAAAGGAATAGTAATGACAAGAGATTCATTATGGAAAGTTTTAGAAAAAGAAGGACTTGCGGAAATTGAATCAGATAATGTTGAATTTGATCCAAATTTCCACCACGCATTTCAAACAGAAGAAAACGAAAATTTCAAATCAAATTATATTATAGAGACATATCAAAAAGGATATACCCTTAATGATAAAGTTTTAAGACCAAGTATGGTAAAAGTTGCAAAATAGGAGGATTTATTTATGGCAAAAATTATAGGAATTGACTTAGGAACCACAAACTCAGCGGTTGCAGTACTTGAAGGTGGAGATTCAACAATAATCCCTAACTCAGAAGGTAATAGAACAACACCATCAGTTGTAGCATTTACAAAAGATGGAGAAAGACTTGTGGGAGAAACTGCTAAAAGACAAGCAATAACAAACCCAGATAGAACAATTTCATCAATAAAAAGACAAATGGGTACAGATTATAAGACAAATGAAATAGATGGAAAATCATATACTCCAGAAGAAGTTTCAGCTATGATTTTACAAAAACTTAAGGCTGATGCAGAAAGTTACTTAAATGATAAAGTTACAGATGCAGTAATTACAGTACCTGCATATTTCTCAGACTCACAAAGACAAGCTACAAAAGATGCTGGCAAGATTGCAGGACTTAATGTTCAAAGAATTATAAATGAACCAACTGCAGCAGCCCTAGCTTATGGTATGGATAAAGAAACAGATCAAGCTAAGATAATGGTTTATGACTTAGGTGGTGGTACATTTGATGTATCAGTGCTAGAAGTTGGTGATGGAGTATTTGAAGTATTAGCTACAAGAGGAAACAACAAACTAGGTGGAGATGATTTTGATAATAAATTAGTTGAATACCTAGCAGGTGAATTTAAAAAAGAAACTGGTGTTGATTTAACAAAAGATCTTACAGCTATGCAAAGACTAAAAGATGCAGCTGAAAAGGCTAAAAAAGAATTATCTTCAACAAAGACAACTAATGTAAACTTACCATTTATTACAGCTGTAGATGGTCAACCAGTTCACTTAGATATAACAGTAACAAGAGCTAAATTTGAAGAAATAACAAGAGACTTAGTTGAAGCTACAAGAGGACCAGTAGAAGAAGCTTTAAAGGATGCATCAGTATCTGCATCTGAAATCCAAAAGGTACTAATGGTTGGTGGTTCATCAAGAATTCCAGCAGTACAAGAATTAGTAAAAGATATTATTGGAAAAGACCCACAAAAAGATATTAATCCAGATGAATGTGTTGCTTTAGGTGCAGCTATTCAAGGTGGAGTTTTATCAGGAGATGTAAAGGATATACTATTAGTTGATGTTACACCACTTTCATTAGGAATTGAAACTTTAGGTGGAGTTACAACAAAGCTTATAGAAAGAAATACATCAATACCTACAAAGAAATCTCAAATATTTACAACTGCAGCAGATGGACAAACTGATGTAGATATCCATGTATTACAAGGTGAAAGAGAAATGGCAGCGGACAATACTACATTAGGTAGATTCCAACTTACAGGAATACCAGCTGCAAGACGTGGGGTTCCACAAATAGAAGTTACATTTGATATAGATGCCAATGGTATTGTAAATGTGTCTGCAAAAGACCAAGGAAGTGGAAAAGAACAAAAAATTACAATCACATCATCAACAAATCTTACAGATGAAGAAATTGATAAAAAGGTAAAAGAAGCAGAGAAATTTGCTGAAGAAGATAAGAAGAAAAAAGAAGCTATTGAAATTAAAAATAATGGTGAATCATTAGCTTACCAAGCTAGAAAAACCCTAGAAGACGCTAAAATTGAAGGCGAAGAAAAAGAAAGAATTGAAGGAAAAATTAAAGACCTTGAAGATAGCTTGAAAACTGATGATACAAATAATATCAAGGCTAAAACAGAAGCTCTTCAAGAAGAAATATACGCTATGAGTGAAAAAATGTACAAAAACACTCAAGGAACAAATTCTAACGAAAATTCAGGAAATGATGATAATGTAGTAGATGCTGACTATGAAGTTGTAGATGATGAAGAGTAATAAACAAAAAAATAAAGAATAGGGGATAAATGTCCCTTATTCTTTATTATTATTTTTAAGATATAATTTAATTTTTTTATCAAATAAGGTATAATAAATAAGCTTAAGATAAAAGTATAAAATTATAAATTAAAAGATTAAAAAATAAATTAGTGATAATTTATTTTTTTTGTATTGGAGGATAAATGAAAAACCCATATGAAGTATTGGAGATAGGTCAAGATGCAAGCTCGGCAGATATAAAAAAAGCATATAGAAAGCTTGCAAAAAAATACCATCCAGACTTAAATCCAGATGATGAGACTGCTACAGTAAAATTTCAAGAAATAAATGAAGCTTATGAAATTCTATCAGATCCTCAAAAGAAAAGACGCTATGATACTTATGGTTCTGCTGCATTTGAAAATGGAGCGGCGGGAAGTGGAGGATTTTCTTCGCAAGGATTTGGAGGATTCGACATATTTGGAGATTTTTTTGGAGATATATTTAATCAAGGAAGAAGCCAAAATATAAAAAGACCAAGAAAAGGTGGAGATATCCAACAAGTTTTAAACCTATCTTTCAAAGAGGCTTGTTTTGGAATA
The DNA here is from genome assembly GCF_013371425.1 of Anaerococcus faecalis. NCBI lineage: Bacteria > Bacillati > Bacillota > Tissierellia > Tissierellales > Peptoniphilaceae > Anaerococcus > Anaerococcus faecalis. The sequence continues at coordinate 48,051 of NZ_JABVBA010000008.1, read as the reverse complement.
AAAAAAGAAGTTCAAGTAAGAAGAGAAGTAGAGTGTGAAACTTGTCATGGCTCTGGTGCAAAAGATTCTAGTAAAAAACACACATGTGATAAATGTCATGGTACTGGAGTTATAAATAATATAAGTCAAACCCCTTTTGGAACAGTATCAAGACAAACTACTTGTGATAAGTGTCATGGTGAAGGTGAAATAATCGAAGAAAAATGTGATGTTTGTCATGGTCAAGGAAGAGTTTATAAGAGTGAGAAAATAAAGGTAGATGTACCAAGTGGCGTTGAAAATGATTCTGTAATAAGAATAGTTGGCAAGGGTCATGCTGGTGTTAATGGTGGTCCATTTGGAGATCTTTATATTATATTAAAGGTTGAGGACCATGAAATATTTAAAAGAGACGGACTTGATATTTACTATGAGATGCCAATTTCATTCCAAACAGCTACCTTAGGTGGAAATATCGATATACCAACACTTACAACTACTCAAGAATATCATATACCTGAAGGAACTCAAACTGGCACTAGGTTTAAACTTAAAAATGAAGGAATAAAATCCAACAAAAGACAAGGTGATCTTTATTTTTATGTAAAAGTTATAACGCCAACAAATCTTTCTAAAGAACAAAAAGAAAAGCTTAAAGAATTTGCAAAAGTTTCTGGAGATGTAGTAAAAGAAGATAAGAACTTTTTCGAAAAATTAAAGGATTTATTTGACTGATGAATAAAACATTTAATATTAAAACTCTAGGTTGCAAGGTTAATCAATACGAATCAGAAGCTATAGAAGAAATATTTAAAAAACGAGGCTTTGAAAAACGTGAAGAAAACGCAGATATCTACGTTATAAACACCTGTACTGTAACCAATATGAGTGATAGAAAATCAAGACAAATAATATCAAGGGCAAGACGTGAAAATAAGGATGCTATCATTGCAGTCATTGGATGTTATTCCCAAGTTAAGGCTGATGAGGTCAAAGAAATTGAGGGAGTAGATATAATTCTTGGTTCAAGAAATAAAGAAGAAGTAGTTGATCTTTGTGTAAAATTTATAGAAGATCAGATAAAAACTGAAAATGTAGAGGATTTTACCAAGAAAGAGTCAATAGAAGATTTAGAAATTTCGAAGCAATCAGATATGACCCGTGCATATATAAAAATTCAAGATGGATGTAATATGTATTGTTCATATTGCTTAATTCCTTATGCAAGGGGAAATATAGCATCGAGAGATTTAGTTTCCATAATAAATGAAGCTAAAAGGTTAAGAGATAATGGATATAAGGAAATAGTCCTAACTGGAATACATGTTGCAAGCTATGGTAAAGATTTTGATATAAAGATTTCATTAATAGATGTTATAGAGCATATTGCAAAGATTGATGGAATAGAAAGAATTAGACTTTCATCGATGGAGCCAAGACATATTACGAAAGATTTCTTAGAAAGAATGAAGGCTTGTAAAAAAGCTTGTGATCATTTTCATCTTTCCCTACAGTCAGGATCTGATGAAATATTAAAATTAATGAATAGAAAGTATGATACAAAATTATACAAAAAAAAGGTTGACCTAATTAGAGAAGTTTTTCCAAATGCAGGCATAACAACAGATATCATAGTTGGCTTTCCTAACGAGACTGAAAAAAATCATGAAGAAACCAAAGAATTTATAAAAGATATTAAATTTTCTAAAATTCATCTTTTTAAATATTCTAAAAGAGATGGTACAAAGGCTTCAACTATGAAAAATCAAGTAAATGGAAATGTTAAAAAGAGAAGATCAAAAGAGCTTTCTGAAATTGAAAAAGAAAATACAAAAGATTTCCTTAAAAAACAAATAGGAAAAACTTTATCAGTTCTTTTTGAAACAAAAACAGAGCTTAAAGGATTTAAATCTGGTTATTCTACAAACTATTTAAGAGTCCATACAAAGGATGATGTAAAAGTAAATGATATAAGGAATGTGAAAATTATATCTTATAAGGAAGATTATCTTATAGGTGAAATTTTTTAAAAAACCTAGTCAATTTAGATTTTTTTATTCTAAATATGACTAGGTTAATTTTTTTGTCAATAATTAACGATAATTTTCTATTTGTTTGTAAAAAGATTGAAATTATCAATTAAAAGTTTTATAATAAAAATGAATTATTAGTACTAATATAGGAGGTACAATGTTATTATTTTTTATAGGACTTATAATCCTTTTTGTAGGTGGAGTTTTATATTCTAAACTAGTAGAGAATCAATTCCAACCTGATGATAGAGAAACTCCAGCCATTAAAAAGGCTGATGGAGTCGATTATGTTACGATGAGTAAGAAGAAAAATTGGCTAATCAATTTATTAAATATAGCAGGAACAGGACCAATTCTTGGACCTATTCAAGGTATATTATTTGGACCAATTGCTTTTTTAGCTATTCCTTTGGGTTGTGTATTTGCAGGTGCAGTTCATGATTATTTTACAGGAATGATTTCAATGAGAAATGGTGGAAGCCAAGTTCCAAAGCTTGTAGGAAAATATTTAGGAAGTAATATTAGAAGAGTTTATAATGTAATTATTGCGGTTTTGTTACTACTTACAGGAACAGTTTTTGTATATACACCAGGAGATCTAATAGCAAACGATATACTAGGACTTGATCCTAATTCAAATGTTATATGGATTATCTATGGTATCATTTTCTTATACTACATATTATCAACTGTTCTCCCAATAGATAAGATTATCGGTAGAATTTATCCAATATTTGGAGCTTTTTTACTAATTTCATCTATTGGAGTATTTATAGGTATACTAATAAAAGGTCTTCCTCATTTACAATTCGAAGGATATGGACTACTATATAATCATCCTCAAGGACAAAAATTCATACCTTCATTTTTTATTACTGTAGCTTGTGGTATACTCTCAGGATTTCACGGTTCTCAAGTAACTCTTGTTTCAAGAACTATATCAAGTGAGAAAGAGGGAACTAGCGTATTTTATTCAGCTATGATAACTGAAGGTTTTATAGCTATGATTTGGGCTGCGGGTGCTCTAGTATTATTTTCTACAGGTGCTGCTGCTCTTGATACAGCTGGAACACTAATGGTTGGACAAATCTCAAGAAACTTTATGGGAAATATTGGAGGTTATCTTGCTATTATAGGTGTAATAGCTCTTCCAATTACAAGTGGGGATACCGCTTTTAGATCACTAAGACTTATAATATCTGAAGAATTAAATATCAATCAAAAATCAAATTCAAAAAGAGCCATGGTTGCAGCTACACTATTTATACCAGCCATAGCTATATTATTCTTTGCAAAGTCAAATCCTAATGGATTTAATATTCTTTGGAGATATTTTGGATTTACCAATCAATTTGTTGCAATCTTTGCTTTAGGTGTGGCAACATCTTATTTAATAACTAAAAATAAAAACTACCTAATGACACTTATTCCTGGAATATTCTATACATTTATAGTATTTTCATTTATAACTAATGCAAAGGGAATTGGTTTTGGTTTAGATATTAAAATATCTTATATTATAGGTGCAGTCTTAGCCATACTTTATGCTGTATTTATAGTAAGAAATTCAAGAAAAAATAGAGATAGAATAAATAGTATAGTATTAGAATAATTCAAAAATAGAGACTGTTGCATTTGCAATAGTCTTTTTTTTATAAAAAAATGGTGCTGGAAACAGGACTTGAACCCGCAACCTTTTGTTTACGATACAATTGCTCTACCATTGAGCTATTCCAGCATAATTATATTATACGAAAATATTTAAAATATTCAATAAATATAGATTTAGACTTTTTATTTAATTTTGGTATAATTATTTCAAAGGTGGTTTTATGAATAATTTAAATTATGATGAAATATTAAATTTCTTAAATCAAAGAAATATATCTATTATTTTAATAACTGCCCTAGTTTTAATAGTGGTATTATTACTACTTACAAGGTTATTTGTTAAACTAGGTTTGTTTTTGTTGGTCTTTACTTTTGTAATTGACAATATAATAAAGCTAATTCCAATAGATATATATGAGATTTACCCTATTACTTTTATTACAATAAAGATTTTATATATTGTGGGATTTATAATATTTTTATTAAAAGTAATAAAAAATATAAGAAAAAATAAGGCTAAGAAAGAGTACTATGAGGATAAGAATTTAAAACTTACAAAAAAAGATAATCCTATAAAAAGATTTTTTAGATATACGGGATCTCTTCCATTCTTACTAATGCTAATTTTAAATATTCTTATAAATACAGAAAATAATACCTACCAAAGCATAATCACTGCTCTTACTTCACTTTCATTTCTATTTATGGTATTTACCAGTCTATTTAATACCTACAAAAGGATTGATATGAAAAAGTATAATGATAATAGAATGAGATTTGATGACTTGAAAGGTTTTTTTAAAAAAAATAAAAAATCTAATAAAAATGCTGACAGAAAAATTTTAAAAACTGATAAAGCTAATATAAATAAGGATGAAACCATAAGACTTGATAAAGAAGAAATAAGAAAAGATGTAGAAAACTCTGACAAAAGAATTAATACTTATTTAAATGATTTGGAAAAAGATTTATATGATATAGATTTGTTTTCTATGATAAATCTAGAAAACACCACTAATATTAGTCTTATAACTTTGACAAATCTTAAAACTGGGCAGAAGAAATCTTATGAGTCTAATAAGGCAAAAGTAGTTATAAAAGAAGATATAGAATATAAGGTGGACTTAGAATTTGAAAATTACAATGATTATGATTATGGAAGATTTATTGACTTACTTATAGAATATTCTCAAAATAAAAGTAAGTTTAAATTTCAACTTGACCTAATTCCACAAAATATGACAAATTCTAAAATAGTCCTATACGACCCATCAAACCTTTATGAACTAGATAAAAAATTTAATAGACAGTTTCAAGGAAAGACAATCTCTATGAATTTCCCAAAATATAAGATTAATTTCATACAAGAAAACTAGTAAGCTCCCCAAATCCTAAGATTTGGGGTATTTTAATTTAAAAAAAGGAGTATAGTAATAGTATAAATACATAATTAATTTTGAAATATAGGATTTAATTTTCCTATATTTTTGTAATTTAAGGATAAGGAGAGCTTAATGGATATTTCAAAGATTCTTTCGAAAGAATTAAATATAGACAAAAAAAGAATAGATTCTGCTATAAGACTTTTAGATGAAGGATCTACTGTAGCTTTTATAGCAAGATATAGAAAAGAGGAAACTAAATCACTAAAAGATACTGAAATAAGAGAGATAGAAAAGGGATTATTAAGACTTAGGAACTTTGAAAAAAGAAAAGAAGAGATAATACAATCTTTAAGAAACCAAGAAAAACTTAGTGATGAACTTAAAGATAAAATAGAGGATTCAAAAACTATAACTGAGCTTGAAGATATATATGCCCCATTTAAGAAAAAAAGAAAAACAAGAGCTGATAGGGCAAAAGAACTTGGTTTAAATGAACTTTTAGATAAGATTTTTACTAAGGCAAAGCAAGAACAAGATGCAATAGAGTTTGCCAAAGACTATTTAAAAGAAGGAATAGATTCTACTGAAGATGCTATAAAAATGTCTTTAGATATTTTGGCCGAAGATATAGCAAATAATATTGATGTTAAAAATATAATAAGGCGTGATGGTTTCATTAGGGCAAGGATTGAGGCTGAAAAGAAAGAAGATGACAAAGCTTTATATGAAAATTATTATAATTTTTCTGAAAAAATAAAAAATATTAAGCCTTTTCAAATTCTTGCCTTAAATAGAGCTGAAAAAAATGACAACTTATCGGTGAAATTTACTTTCACAGATACTTATAATAAGACTTTAATTAAAAATTTATATGAGGCTAAAAATCCTTATTTGGAAGGATTGTTAAGTGATACCATAGATGATTCCTATAAAAGACTATTACTACCATCTATTACAACAGAGATTAGAAATAAGTTGATAGAAGAAGCAGAAGATGAGTCTATAAAGATTTTCTCCAAGAATTTAAAACCTTACATACTTCAAAGACCCATAAAAGATAAAAATATAATAGGGCTTGATCCTGGTTTTAGGACAGGTTGCAAGGTTGCAGTTATAGATAAGAATGGAAAATATCTTGATCAGGCTGTAATTTATCCAGTAAAACCCAAAGAAGAGGTAAGAAAGTCTATAAACACATTAAAAAAACTTATTGAAAAATATAAGGTAAGTCTTATAGCATTAGGTAATGCAACAGCAAGCAGGGAAACGGAAAAGGTAGTAAATGAGCTTTTAAAAGAAGTTAACGGTGTAAGCTATGCCATAGTAAATGAGGCTGGTGCAAGTGTTTATTCTGCATCAAAACTAGGTGAAGAAGAGTTTCCTGAGCTTGATGTAACTATAAGAGGAGCAGTTTCTATGGCAAGAAGACTACAAGATCCAATGGCAGAACTTGTAAAAATTGACCCAAAGCATATTGGAGTTGGTCAATATCAACATGACATAAATCAAAAAAAACTTGATGATGAACTTGAAAAAGTAGTAGAAGATAGTGTAAATGAAGTCGGGGTCAATATGACCAATGCCTCCTATAAACTTTTATCATATGTATCTGGTCTTAATTTAAATCTAGCCAAAAGAATTGAGAAAGCATTTAAAAATGGAGAACTAAAAGAAAGACGTGATTTAAAAAATGTAAAAGGACTTGGAGAAAAGACATACAAAATGGCAGCAGGATTCTTAAGATTTCCTGACTCACCAAATTTTTTAGATAATACCGCAGTTCATCCTGAAAGTTATAAAATAGCCGAAAAAATTAAAGATATAGATTTAAATGATGTAAACTTAGAAAATTTAAGTAAAGAACTTAAAGTTGGGGTATTAACATTAAAAGATATAATAGAAGAGTTAAAAAAGCCAGGACGTGATCCTAGGGATGAACTTCCAGAAGTAATTACTAAAGGTGAAGTTTTATCAATTGATGACTTAAAAATTGGAGATGAACTTACAGGAACTGTAAGAAATATCACAGAGTTTGGATCCTTTGTAGATATAGGTGTTGGAATAGACGGCCTTGTTCATATATCAAATATGAGTGATAAGTTTATAAAAGATCCAAATGATATTGTTAAAAACTCTGATATAATTAAGGTAAGAGTAATTGAAATAGATAAGAAAAGAGAAAGAATTGGCTTATCAATGAAAAATATAAAGGAGTAAAAGATGTTTGATTTTTTAAAAAGAAAAAAAGAAAAAAAGGAATTATCTATAATAAAACCAGTAAATGGAGAAATTATAGAGTTAAAAGAAGTTCCAGATCCAGTATTTGCTGAGAAAATGGTGGGGGATGGTTTTGCAATTAAACCTGTTGATGGTGAAGTTTATGCACCGGTTACAGGTGAGGTTACGCTTCAGCCAGAAGGATACCATGCAATAGGTATAAAAACTGAAGAAGGTATAGAAGTGCTTGTTCATTTTGGTCTTGAAACAGTTGAACTTAAGGGAGAGGGATTTACTCCACATGTAAAAGTTGGTGATAAGGTAAAAGCAGGAGAGAAAGTTTTATCTGTAGATATAGAAACTATCAAAGATAAGGTTCCATCAATCATAACACCATGTATTGTAGCAAATTTAGAAGATAATAGTTTATCAGAGATTAATTTTGACGCAGGTCTTAATGAAGAGGTTCAAAAGGTTATAATAGAAGATTAATTGAAAAAACTTCTTGTATGTGATAATATTTTTAAGGAATTATAATAATAATAAATATATACTTTGGAGGATAAATGAGATTATCGAACTATTATATGCCTACATTAAGAGATGATCCTCAAGATGCAGAAACGCAAAGTCATAAACTGTTGGTAAGGGGAGCTTTTATAAGAAAAAGCTCATCAGGAGTTTATTCCTACTTGCCATTAGGTATGAAAGTTATAAATAAAATAGAAAGTATAGTAAGAAAATCTATGGAAAAATATGATTCTATAGAAGTTACTACGTCTGTACTTCAATCAAGGGATATATGGGAGAAGTCTGGTAGGTGGCAAAATTTTGGACCTGAAATGTTTAAACTTATAGACAGACATGATAGAGAGTATTGTTTAGGACCTACTGCCGAGGAGCAATTTACTACACTTGTAAAAGATGAATTAAATTCATACAAGCAATTGCCACTAAATCTTTTTCAAATAGTGTCTAAATTTAGAGATGAAAAAAGACCTAGATTTGGTATTAATAGATCAAGAGATTTTATTATGAAAGATGCCTATTCTTTTGATAAGGATATGCAAGGACTTGAAAAATCATATCAAAAAATGTGGGATGCTTATGTAGATGTATTTGATCAACTTGACCTTGACTATAAGATAGTTGAAGGTGATTCAGGTGCTATGGGTGGAAATAAGTCTCATGAGTTCATGGCTCTTGCAGAAACTGGAGAAGGTGAAATCTTCTATACAGAAAATTCAGATTATGCGGCTACAGATGAATCAGCTAAATTTTTCTTGGAAATTGATGAAAATGAAGAACTAAAGGAAATAGAATTAGTTGAAACAAAGGATGCTAAAACCATAGAAGAAGTTTCAAACTTTCTAAGTGTAAATAAAGAAAAATGTGCTAAGGCTGTTGACCTATTAGTTAGAGGAGAACCGGTTCTTGTTATAGTTCCTGGAGATAGGGAATTAAATATGGCAAAACTTATAGCCTATCTTCAAGTTCCAGAACATGAAATCGAAATGATGGATGATATAACTATCAAAAAAATCACAGAAGCAGAACCTGGATTTACAGGTCCTAAAGATTTAAAAGAAAATGTAAGAGTAATTATAGATAGATCCATAACAAGGTATAAAAACTTGGTTATAGGAGCAAATAAAACCGACCACCACTTTATAAATGCAAACTATAAAAGAGATTTTGATGGAGAAATTGCAGAAGATTTATTAACAGCCAAAGAAGGAGATTTATCACTTGACTCTAAGGAAAAGCTTAAGAAAGCTCGAGGAATAGAAGTTGGTAATATCTTTCAGCTAGGAACAAAATATTCTGAAAGTCTTGAGGCTTACTTCTTAGATGAAAATGGTAAGCAAAAGCCATTTAGTATGGGTTCTTATGGTATAGGTATAACAAGGTCTATTTCGGCAATTATTGAACAACATTATGATGAATATGGAATAATATGGCCAACTAAAGTTGCACCTTTTCATGTGTGGATTACACTTGTAAATAATAATAATGAAGAACAAAGAAATCTTGCAGAAAAAATTTATCAAAACCTTTTAAATGAGGGGATAGAGGTTATGCTAGATGATAGAAAAGAAAGAGCTGGAGTTAAGTTTAACGACAGAGACTTAGTTGGAGTTCCTTATAGAATTACTGTAGGTAAAGATAGTAAGGATGATATTGTTGAATATTCAAAAAGAAGTGATATGAAAAATAAAAAAATATCTTCAAAGGAAGCAATTTCAGAAATTATAGAAGCAGTAAGAGAAGATTTATGCAAATAATTAAAGATAAATTGTCAAACGATTTGATTTTTAGTCTTATTAAGGATAATAAGGAGGTGACAGCTTTATTTCATGCAAATTGGTCATCTTTTTCAAATAAAATTAAGGAAGAATTTTTAAAAGAAAATGAAGATCAATATAAAGATAAGGCAAAAATTATTATAGATATTGACAAAAATAGAGAATTAATGCAAAAATTGGGTATTAATCAAATACCATCCTTGGTTATATTTACCAAGGATAGTCTAAAGAAAAATGATTTCAATATAAAGACTATAAATTTATAAGGAGTTAATATGTTAGTAAATGCAAAAGAAATGTTAAACAAAGCTTATGAGGGTGGATACGGAATTGGTCAATTTAATATAAACAACCTAGAATGGACCAAGGCTATACTTGAGGCTTGTCAAGAAAAAAATACTGCTGTAATTCTTGGTGTATCTGAAGGTGCTATGAAATATATGGGTGGCTTTAATACAGTTGCAAAAATGGTAGAAGGACTCGATAAGGATTTAAATATAACAATTCCAGTGGCTCTACACTTAGATCATGGTTCATATGAAGGAGCAAAAAAAGCACTTGAAGCTGGATTTACTTCTATAATGTTTGATGGTTCACATTTTCCAATTGAAGAAAATATAGAAAAAACCAAAGAAATTGTAGAACTTGCTCATGCTAAAAATGTTTCAGTTGAAGCTGAAGTAGGTGGAATTGGAGGCGAAGAAGACGGAGTTATATCAAATGGTGAACTTGCTGATCCAAAAGAATGTAAGCAAGTTGCAGATCTTGGAGTTGATTTTTTAGCAGCAGGTATTGGTAATATTCACGGAGTTTATCCTGAAGATTGGAAAGGACTTAACTTCGAAAGACTTGAAGAAATCAAAGAAGCGGTTGGAAAACTTCCACTAGTACTTCATGGCGGTACAGGAATTCCTGAAGAACAAGTTAAAAAAGCTATTGAAAGAGGAGTTTCAAAAATCAATATAAATACAGAATGTCAAATTGTATTTACTGAGGCTACTAGAAAATACTTTGAAGAGAACAAGGATAAAGAGAAAAAAGGATTTGATCCTAGAAAAGTCTTAAAACCTGGTTTTGAAGCAATCAAAGACAAGGTACGTGAAAAAGTAGACTTCTTTGGAGGAGAAAATTCTGCAGATAAATAAAAAGTTTCGGAGCCTAAGGCTCCGGATATTTTTTATTAAGAAGGAAATATATGGAAATAGATATTAATAATTTAGAACATTTAAAACTTGATGAGCTTAAAAAGATTGGAAAGTCATTAGATATAAAAGCTATAAGCTCATTTAGAAAAAACGAACTTATAGAAAAAATTAGGGATATATACAATGAAGATGGCAAAAAGAATGGAGAAAATTCATCTGATGATAATGACTCTTCATTTGATCTTGGAGAAAAATTTAATTGTGAAGGGCTTTTAGATCTTCATGAAGATGGCTTTGGTTTTTTAAGAACAGCCCTTTATGAATCAAGCAATGATGATATATATGTTTCCCCAAAACAAGTAAAAATGTTTAGACTTAAAACTGGAGATTTCATCAAGGGAATAGCCAGAGAAAAAAGAGATAGAGATAAATTTTCACCCTTAATTTTCGTTTCAGATGTTAATGGCCTTAAGGCTGCCGACGCTTTTAATAGATCAAATTTTGAATTACTTACACCAATTTATCCAAATCAAAAACTAAAACTCGAAACAAATAAAAATAATATTTCTCAAAGAATTATTGATATAATATCACCTATAGGTAGGGGACAAAGAGGACTTATAGTTGCTCAACCTAAGGCTGGCAAAACTACCTTAATAAAGGATATTGAGTATGCTCTTGAAAAAAATTTTGATGATTTAAAAATTCTAGTTCTTCTTATAGATGAAAGACCAGAAGAGGTAACGGATTTTAAGAGATTTGTAAACCAATATAGGGATAAAAATAATGAATTAATGAGAACTGAAGTTGCTGCATCAACCTTTGATAAACCACCTCAAAACCATATTTATATGCAAGAGATGGTATTAGAAAGGGCAAAAAGATTGGTAGAAGATAATAAAGATGTGGTAATTTTACTTGATTCAATTACAAGGCTTGCGAGAGCATATAACATTATGACTCCACAATCTGGAAGAACTCTTTCAGGGGGATTAGACCCACTTGCTTTAGTAGGACCTAAAAAATTTTTCGGGGCAGCAAGAAATATAGAAAATGGAGGATCTTTAACAATAATAGCCACTGCTCTTATTGATACAGGTTCTAGGATGGATGATATGGTTTATGAAGAATTTAAAGGAACGGGTAATATGGAATTACACCTTGATAGAAAACTTGCTCAAAGGAGAATTTTCCCAGCCATTGATATAGAAAAATCATCTACTAGAAAAGACAATTTATTATTGTCTGAAAAAGAAGAAGAAGCTGCTTATAAACTTAGAAATTCTGATATGAGAGATAAAATTGAATTTACAAATGAATTCTTAAGCCTATTGTCAAAAACATCAACTAATGATGAATTTATAGAACTTATAAATAAAACTTACAAAAATTAAGCATATTTTTCTTGTATAACAAAATATAGCAGAAAGTGAAATTAAATTTTGATTAGGAGTTTTTATGAAAATAAAAACAAAAAGCATAATTAATATAATTAGTATTTTAATAATACTCATATCTATATATTTAGGGTATAGGGGATATAAGATGAATATATTTACATCTGTTGAAAGCCTACAAAAGCTTCTTAAGTCATATGGTATTTGGGCTCCTATGATTTTTATGCTTTTACAGATTATACAAATTGTTATTCCTGTTATACCAGGAGGGATTACTACAGCCTTTGGAGTAGTAATGTTTGGTCCTTTGTGGGGCTTTATCTATAATTATATTTCTATATGTATAGGTTCAATGATTGTCTTTTTTATATCAAGATTTTTCGGTAAAGAAATAGTCTTATCAATATTTGGAGAAGAAAGTTTCGAAAAGTATGGAAAATGGTTAAATCATGATAAATATGATAGGTTTTTTGCTTGGGCTATACTTTTACCTGTAGCACCTGATGATTTTCTATGCTATTTTTCAGGTTTAACTAATATGAAATTTTCGACTTTTGCAAAAATAATTCTATTTTGTAAACCACCATCAATCTTTATCTATTCTATGGGTCTTGTTTTGGGAATAAAAACTATATTTAAAAATTTTGCTTGAAAGATATAAATCCTTATGGTATAATAACTATTGCTTATTGAAAGAGACAAGAAGAGGTGTTTATATGAAAAAAGAACTACATCCAGAATACCACCAAGCAAAAGTTACTTGTACATCATGTGGTAATGAATTCACTGTTGGTTCAACAGAAGAAGAGATAAAAGTTGAAGTATGTTCACAATGTCACCCATTTTATACAGGAAAACAAAGATTTTCTGATCGTGGTGGTAATGTAGAGAAGTTCAATAGAAAATATGGAAGAAATAAATAAGGTTAGATTCTCTAACCTTATTTTTTATATACTTAAGAAAATATTAGAGAATACTTATGAAAGTAAGATGTTTTTTAGAAAAATATGGAAATGATGCAGCACTTATTCTTTCATATTTGCTAGATACAAATAAAAACAATCTATATCTTTATCCTGAAAAGGAATTAAGTAAAGAGATAGAAAATGAACTAATAAAAATATTAAAAAAGATACAAAAGGGATATCCACTCCAATATGCAATTGGTAAGTGGAATTTTTATGGTCTAGATCTTTATGTAGATAAAAGAGCTCTTATACCAAGATTTGAAACGGAAATTCTAGTTGAAGAAATTCTAAAAGAACCATTTAAAAAGGAAAAAATACTTGATATTGGTTGTGGAAGTGGGGCTATAAGTCTAGCTTTGGCAAAAAAATTAGAAAAATCAAGGATTATAGGATGTGATATTTCAAAAGATGCTCTTGAATTATCGAATTTAAATAAATCTAAACTTAAATTAAACAATGTAGAATTTATCTATAGTGACTTATTTTCAAATATAGATGAAAAGTTTGACTTAATAGTGTCAAATCCACCTTACATAAATAAAGATGATTATGAAAATTTGGAGGAGAAATTATATTATGAGCCTAAAAACGCTCTTTACGGTGGAGAAGATGGTTTATATTTTTATAGGCAGATAATTTCTAAAGCCAAGTATTTTCTCAATAAAAATGGTAAAATATACTTAGAGATAGGATATAACCAAAAAAATCCTCTTATCCAGCTTTTAAAAGATGAGGGATATAAAAATATAAAAGCAATAAAAGATTATAATGATTTTGATAGGATTTTATCATCAAATATCTAAGGAGGATATATGTTAGAAAATCTAGAACATATGAAAGAAAATTTTAAACAATTGGAGAAAAAACTTGCAGATCCAGAAGTTTTATCAGACTCTGATAAGTTTAAAAAAGTTTCAAGAGAATACAATCAATTAAAACCTATAGTAGAAAAATACAATCAAATTAGAGAAGCTGAGAATATGATTGAAGAAAACAGTGAGCTTTTAAAAGAGGCTGAAGATAAAGAAATGATTGATCTACTTAAGGCTGAGATTGATGAAAACAAGAATAAACTAGAAGTATATAAAGAAGACTTAAAAGTCTTATTAATACCGAAAGATCCTAACGACCACAAGGATGTAATTGTTGAAATTAGAGCAGGAGCTGGTGGAGATGAAGCTGGTCTTTTTGCTGGTAATCTTTATAGGATGTATCATATGTACTCTGATAAGCAAGGTTACAAAACAGAAGATATTAATGTATCAAGCCAAGGAATTGGTGGAGTTAAAGAAGCGACTTTTCTAGTTAGAGGAGAGGGCGCTTATTCAAAGCTTAAGTATGAATCTGGAGTTCATAGGGTTCAAAGGGTTCCAGAAACTGAATCTGGTGGTAGAATCCACACATCTACTGCAACTGTTGCAGTTTTGCCTGAAGCTGATGAGGTAGATGTTAAGATAGATCCTAATGATATAAGAGTTGATGTATATAGGTCTAGTGGTAATGGAGGTCAAAGTGTAAATACAACAGATTCAGCAGTAAGACTTACCCATATACCTTCAGGTCTTGTAGTAACTTGCCAAGACGAAAAATCTCAGATTAAGAACAAAGACAAGGCTATGAGAGTTTTAAGATCTAGATTATATGAGCTTGAAGAACAAAAACGTCAAAAGGAAATATCAGATAATAGAAAATCTCAAGTAGGTACTGGAGATCGTTCAGAAAGAATTAGAACCTATAATTATCCGCAAGGAAGAATTACAGATCACAGAATTAATAAGACAATCTATCAACTAGATGACTTTTTAAATGGAAATATAGAAGAGATGATAGAATCTCTGATAACTGAAGATCAAGCAAGAAAACTTGAAACAATGGGAGAAGAATAATTGTTTAAATTCCTTAGCAAAATTTATGTTAAAGACTATAAGAATTATAAGAATGGGAGTGTTAGGCTTAAACTTATATCACTTTCAGGTCTTGTAGGTGTTCTGATAAATGCTCTATTATTTATTATAAAAATTACTATAGGTATATTATCATCATCTCAAGCTATAATTGGTGATGCCTTTAATAATATGTCTGATTCGCTTACTAGCTTTATAACCTTAATAGGTGCAAAGGCAAGTAATAAGCCAGCAGATAGTGGACATCCTTATGGTCATGGTAGGAGTGAATATATAGCAAGTTTTCTTGTATCAATTTTTATAATGTTTATAGGATTTGTTCTTTTTATAAATTCTATAAAGAGTTTCTATAAAGGAGATATACCTAGGCTTAGTTTTATAGCACTTATAATATTAATTTTTTCTTTAACTTTTAAAATCTATATATACTTATTAAATAAAAAATTAAATAAAATGCTTGATTCACAACTCAATTATGCTGTAATGATAGATGCAAGGAATGATATTTTATCTACTATATCTATTATTATTTCAGTAATTGTACAAAGATATATAGATTTCAACTTAGATTCAATAATTGGTATTATACTTGCTGTAATTGTATTTAAGCCGGGTTTAGATCTTTCCTTAGAAACTATGGATAAGCTATTAGGAAGGGGAGTAAGCCCTGAACTTCATAAAAAAATAGAAACAATAATTTTAGAAGGCGATTTAATAGAAGGATATCATGATTTAAATATTCACGAATATGGTAGGGGTAAACTAACTGGCTCATGTGATGTAGAAGTTCCATCTAATATAAGTGTAGGTATTATGCATCAGGCTGTTACAGACGTTGAGGTAAGGCTAAAAAATGAGTTAAATATATCTATAACCATACACATGGATCCAACTTATTGTTTAACAGAAAACGAAGAAAATAAAAAGATAATTGAAAGATTAAGAAAGTCAGTGGAAAATGGAAACAAAGATATTGAAGATAGATAGGAATAATGTTGACTATTCCTATCTTAAAAAAGCAGGAAATTTAATAAAAATGGGAGAATTGGTTGCCTTTCCTACAGAAACAGTATATGGTTTAGGAGCTGATGGACTAAATGAAAAGGCCGCAGCTAAAATATTTAAGGCAAAAAATAGACCGGCTGATAATCCTTTAATTTTACATATATCAGAAAACGAAGAACTTATTGACTTGGTTGAGAAAGTTGATGATAAGACTAAATATCTTATTAACAATCTTTGGCCAGGGCCACTGACTGTTATACTCAAAAAGAGTTCAAAAATACCTGCTATAATAACAGGTGGAGGCGATACTGTTGCTGTAAGAAGGCCAAAAGATGAGCTTGCGAGATTATTTATAAAAGAGTGCAATACACCTATAGCAGCTCCTTCGGCAAATATATCAGGAAGACCATCACCAACAAATGCAAGTGATGTATACTATGATATGAATGGAAGAATTTCTTTGATACTCGATGGAGGAGAAAGTGATATAGGTATAGAATCTACAGTAATAGACATGAGTTTAGATAAGCCTTGTATACTAAGGCCTGGTTTTTATACTTATGAATATATAAAAGAATTTATACCTGAAGTTTGCTTGGATGATTCTTTAGTTGATGATTCGAAAGTTCCTAGATCTCCTGGTCAAAAATATAAACACTATGCCCCAAAAGCTAGGATGGAAGTTTATGTTGGAGATAAGAGTATAAGTTTAATAAAAGATTTAGCGAAAAAAGAAAGTGAGAAGGGGAACAAGGTAGGAATTTTAGTATTTAATGATTATCTAGATGAGTTTTCAGATTATTATACCTTATCATTAGGGAATAAGGATAGGCTTATCGAGATGAGCCATGTATTATTTCAGGCACTAAGAGATCTTGATAGAAATTCTTGTGATATAATATTAGCCCAAGGTGTTGAAGATATAGGTTTGGGTAAAAGTATAATGAATAGAATGAAAAAATCAGCGTCAGGAAATGTGAATTATTTATAAAGGAGAAATGATGGGCAAAGTTACAGTACTAGATCATCCAGTGATCAAACATAAAATTTCGATACTAAGAGATAAAAATACAGGGAGTAATGAATTTAGGTCTATTATTAGGGAAATTACAATCCTTCTTGCATATGAGGCAAGTAAGGACTTTACAGTTGAAGAATATGACTTAAATACACCAATCTGCGCTACTAAAGGATATAGGCTTTCAGGCAAAAAACTTGGCATTATACCAATACTTCGTGCTGGACTTGGAATGGTTGATGGACTTATTGAAGTCTTTCCAGCTGCAAGAATTGGACATATTGGTATGTATAGAGACGAAGAGAGTTTGAAACCTGTAGAATACTATTTAAAAATACCTAAAGATTCCAATAAAAGGGATATGTTAGTTATAGATCCTATGCTTGCAACAGGAGGCTCTGCTTGTGATGCTATTCAAAGATTAAAAGAAAAGGGGTGCACATCATTAAAATTACTTAATATTATTGCTGCACCTGAAGGAATTAAAAAAGTTCAAAAGGAACATCCAGATGTAGATATTTATATAGCACAATTAGATGAGAAATTAAATAAGGATGGTTATATAGTGCCAGGACTAGGTGATGCTGGAGATAGGCTTTTTGGAACAAAGTAGGGGTATTATATGGTGAACAAAGAAATATTATTAGTTAGGGATAATGGACCTTTAAGGGGAGAGGTCTCAATTTCAGGAGCGAAAAACTCAGCTCTACCAATACTTGCTGCAAGTATCTTGGCTACAGAAGAAGTCATTTTGGATGAAGTTCCAAAGCTTAAAGATATTGAAGTAATGGTAGAAATATTAAGGAGTTTAAATGCAAAAGTTGAATATATATCAGATACTTCCTTAAAAATCGATGCTTCAAAGGTAGATAAATATGAAACACCATTTGAATTAATGGATAAGATGAGGGCATCTTTTATAGTAATGGGTCCACTACTTGCAAGATTTGGACATGCTATTACAAAGGCACCAGGCGGATGCAATATTGGAAAAAGACCAATAGATCTTCACCTTAAAGGTTTTGAATCTTTAGGAGCCAATACAACAATGAATCATGAAGAAATATCTTCATTGGCAAAATGTGGGCTAAAAGGAGATGTGATTTATCTAGATTTTCCATCAGTTGGAGCTACAGAAAACATAATGATGGCAGCATGTCTTGCTGAAGGTGAAACTGTAATAGAAAATGCAGCGAAAGAGCCTGAAATAGTAGATTTGGCTTCATTTTTATCAAAAATGGGGGCTGATATTATTGGAGCAGGTACATCTAATATTATTATTAAAGGTGTAGAAAAACTTAAAGGAACAAGACATACCATAGTTCCTGATAGGATAGAAGCGGCAACTTATATGTTAGCAGCAGCTATTACTAAGGGTGATATCCTAGTTAAGAATGTCATAGGGAGCCATATCAGGCCAGTTATAGCAAAGCTTATAGAGATGGGAACTCATGTAGAAGAGATTGATGATGAAGATATGATTAGGGTAAGAACTGATAAAAGGCTTAAACCAACTACAATCAAAACTTTACCATATCCTGGATTTCCTACAGATGTCCAATCACAATTTATGGCATTAATGACAGTGTGTAATGGAGAATCATCAGTAGTTGAAACTGTTTTTGAAAATAGGTTTATGCATGTAGATGAACTTAAAAAAATGGGAGCAGTAATAGTAACTGAAGGTAATAGAGCAGCAATAGTTGGTGTAGATAAGCTTCACGGAGCAGAAGTAAAGGCAACAGACCTAAGAGCAGGAGCAGCTTTAATTTTAGCAGGACTTGTAGCAGAAGGTGAAACAATGATATCTGATATTTATCATATAGATAGAGGATATAGCGACTTAATTAAAAAATTCACTAATCTTGGAGCTAAAATTGAAAGAAAACAGGTAATATAAAATGAAATTTGAAGGCATAGTTAAAAGTATTATTTATAGAAATGAAGAAAACGGATACACAGTATTATCTTTAGAAACTTTTGATTCTCCTATAATATGTACTGGAACTATGCCTTTTTTTAATGAAGAAGACAATATAGAGATTATTGGTGATATTATTTATCATGAAAAATATGGCGAGCAAATTAATGTAAAAGAAGCAAGGTTAAAAAAGCCCTCAGGTAAAAAAGCTATAATTAATTTCCTATCAAATGGTAGTATTGAATCTATAGGTAAAAAAACAGCCGAGCTTATCTATGATAAGTTTAAGGATGAGTCCATAGATATAGTTTTTAATAATCCTGATAAACTCTTATCTATTAATGGTATAGGTAAAAAAAAGCTTCAAAAGATAAAAGATTCAAGTGAAGCGGCAAGAGAGAGTAGAGAGGTACTTTTATATCTACAGTCCTTAGATATATCATATAATCTTTCAAATAAAATTTATAAAAACTATGGTGATGATACCATTAGCCTTATAAAAACTAATCCTTATAAGCTAAGTGAAGATATAAGAGGGATAGGTTTTCTTATGGCTGATAAGATTGCTTTAAATATGAAAATGGAAAGGGACTCTGATTTTAGGATATCTGCTGCTATTAACTATATACTTAAAAATGATGCTGATATGAGTGGTAATTGTACCATGCTTTTAGAAAAACTTATAGATGACGTATATGAATTAATAAAGGTAGATAAAGATATCATTAAAAAACAAATTTTATCGGATCAGCTAAATTCTAAAATTTTAATAATGGAATTTCAAGGAAATAAATATGTATATGAAAAAGAACTTTATAAGGCAGAAAAATCTTGTGCCATTCACCTATCAAGACTTAAAAATGAAGATTTTATATTTGATATTGATATAGATGAAAACTTTGAAGGCTTTTCGAAAGAACAAGAAGATGCCATAGATCAAGCCTTTAGAAATATGCTTTTAGTAGTAACTGGAGGACCAGGTACTGGAAAAACCACAATAATAAGAGCAATTACAAGGATACTTGAAAAAAATAATCTTAAATTTTTACTTGCAGCTCCTACAGGAAGAGCTGCAAAAAGAATGCAAGAATCAACTGATAAAAAAGCTCTTACAATTCATAGACTCGTGGGCATAAAACCTGATAGCCCAATTCCAGAATATAACGAAGAAAACCCTCTAATAACAGACTATATTATCTTAGACGAGGTATCTATGATTGATATAAGATTAATGGACACCTTACTAAGGGCAGTAAGTGATAAAACAGCCTTAATCCTTGTTGGAGATCATAATCAGCTTCCTAGTGTTGGACCTGGAAATGTCTTAAAAGATATACTAGAAACAAATATAAAAAATGTAAAACTTAAAAAAATCTTTAGACAGGCTAAGCAAAGTAATATTGTAGTAAATGCACATAGGATAAATGAAGGAAAATATCCTTATTTAAATCAAAAAAACAAGGATTTCTTTTTTATAGATTCAGATAAAAAAAACTTTATTAATGATATATTAAACTTGGTCAAATTAAGGCTGCCAAGCTATTATAAATTTGATCCAATAAATGATATCCAAGTTCTTGCTCCTAGTAAAAAGTCTGATTGGGGTACAGTCAATTTAAACCTTATTTTCCAAAAAGAGCTTAATAAGTCTAATTCACAGATTAAGGTCAATAATAAATTATATAGGATAAATGACAAAGTCATGCAAGTTAGAAATAATTATGACCTTGAAAGTGATGATCCATCGAATTTCGATGATGGGGTATACAATGGGGATATAGGTAGGATTATTGATATTGATGTAAAAAGAGAAAAGCTAAAGGTTGAATTTTATGATGGAAATATTGTAACTTATAAAAAAGATGATATAAAAGATTTAGACCTATCATATGCTATAACTATACACAAGTCGCAAGGTTCAGAATTTGACTGTGTAATTATACCAATGATGAGTACATCCTATATGCTTTTAAATAGAAATCTTCTATATACAGCTATAACAAGAGCAAAAAAGCTCGTTATACTTTTAGGGGAGAAGAGGATTTTAAAACAAATGGTGAATAATGATAGCCAGTCTAAAAGATTAACTAATCTTAGTTTTTGGATAAATGAGCTTGATAAGGTATTGAAATGATTTTAGATTTTTTATTTTTAGATGAAAATTTATGTTTATCATGTAAAAGGGAAACACATGAAATACATTTCTTATGTGAAGAATGTCTAGATAAGTTAGATTTTGTAGATAATGAATTTAAGATACTAGATTATAATACAAGAGTCTTATATTTTTACAATGATTTTATGGCAAATCTTATAGCTGATTATAAGTTTAATAGAAATACCTCACTTTATAAGGTATTTGGGTCTATGATTTATTCCTATTTAAAAGAAAAAAAACTATTTAATTTTGATTATATACTTGCAACACCTTCGTCAAAGTCAGTTTTAAATAAGAGAGGATTTGACCATATAAGATTAATTTGTGATTATTTTATAAAAGATTTAGGTATTAGTTATCTTGATTCTTTCAAAAAAATAAAAAATACCAAGGTCCAACATATTTTATCTAGAGAAGATAGGGAAGTGAACCTTAAGAATTCATTTTTTATAGATGAAGACTTAACTGGAAAATCGATATTGGTATTTGATGATATTATAACAAGTTCAAATACTATGAAGGAGATAATAAGAACTTTGGAAAAAAATAACCCAGATAGTATTGAAATAATTGCTCTTGCGTCAAGTCACAGAGTAAAAAAATAGTAGCTATTGCAAATTTAATTGCAACGGCTACTATTTTTAACTTATATCTTCTTCTTTTTCATTTTCTCTTAAGAATTCATGAATTTTTACAGCAAGAGCCATTTCTATTCTTTTCTTAAATACTTTGCATCCATAATCATAAATTTTATTGATATCGCCACCTGCATTAAAATTATTTGCAGCACAACCACCAGAACAATACATCTGTGCCCAGCAATCCCTACATTTTTTTTGGCTATAAAGGTTATTTTTCTTAAAATTAGAAATCAAGTCTTCTCTTTTTATACCATCATAAACATCTCCGATTTTGAAATTTTCGTTTCCGACAAATTGATGGCAAGGATATAAATCCCCTGTTGGAGTTACAGCCATATATTCAGAACCTGACCCACAACCAGATATTCTTTTATAAACACAAGGACCATTGTTTAAATCTATCATATAATGATAGAAGATAAACTTATTGTCCTTATCTACAGCTTCAATTAGCATATCAGCAAGTTTTTCATATTCATTATATATCTTTGGAAGATGTTCTTCCTTAAGTGCATAGTCCTCTTCACTGTTTCCAACAACTGGTTCAAGGGAGGTTCTCTTAAAACCTAGATTAAGATAAGTTTTTATATCTTCTGTAAAATCAAGGTTATTGGCTGTAAAGGTGCCCCTCATGTAATATTCTTTATCACCACGTTTTTCTACAAGTTTTTGAAATTTTGGAACAATCCTATCAAATGAGCCTCTACCATCTATAGTCTTCCTAAATTCATCATGTTTCTCCTTTCTTCCATCAAGAGAAAGAACAACATTTTTCATATTTTCATTTAGATAATCAATTTTTTCATCATCTAAAAGTACTCCATTGGTAGTAAGAGTAAAATTAAAGTGTTTATTATATTCTTCTTCCTTACTCCTTGCATAGTCAATAGTTTTTTTAACCAAGTCCCAATTTAAAAGTGGTTCACCACCGAAAAAATCAATATCAAGGTTAAAATGTTCTCCAGAATTTTTTAAAAGAAAATCTATAGCACTCTTTGCTACATCCCATGTCATTATTGCTTCAGGGCCATGGTATCTTCCGCCTTTAGCAAAGCAATACTCACAAGATAGGTTACAAGTATGGCTTACATTAAGGCACATAGCTTTAAGATAAGTTTTCTTATTATCTATATCAATAGTAATATCTTTAAAATCATCCTTTGAAAATAAAAGATTTTGATTTTTAAGGCTTTCTACTTCAGACAAGGTCTCTTCAAATTCCTCGTTTGATATATTATGTAGTTTTTGAATTTCTTTTTTTATGTATTTTTTATCCTTATCAAAAAGTTCTATAATATCATAAGTTATATCATCTACTAGATGAACAGAACCTGAATAGACATCTAGAACTATATTATAGCCCTTTGCTCTATATTGATGAATCATAATTTCTCCTTAAATTATAGTGAAATAGTCTAGATTAAGACCATAAAAAAATAAGGGTCATGCCCTTATTTATTTTTTGAGTTTACACATTCTTGATTTGCAACACCACAAGATGTTTTACAAGCTGATTGGCAAGATGTTTGACATTCTCCACATCCACCATCTTTTTTGCTTTTGTGAAGATTTCTTGTATTTAAAGTAATAATTCTTTTCATTTTTATCTCCTTAAATTATGTAGTATTATTATCTATATTCTAACAAAATAGTCTACACTTGTCAATCTAGTATAATAAAACCACCCTTTTCTATATTAAGCTGTACAGATTGTTCTAGTAGATTTTTAATATTTGAAATTATATCTATATCAAAAATTTCTCCAGGAACTATTAGAGGTATCCCTGGGGGATAGGCATAGATAAAAGATCCAGAAATCTTCTTATCAGCATTATTAAAATCAACAATCTTTTTCTTTCTTCTTAAGGCATCATTTATAGATAAGGCCCTTTTAGGTATCTTATAAGAAAAATCAAAATTATCTTTCTTATAGGAAAGATTCTTATCCATATTTATTATTGTTTGTTTAAGCTTGTTAAAGTCTTTCTTTTGATTAAAAATAGAGCTTAATAATAAAACATAGGAATAAGATACCATTTCTACTTCTATTTTTTTCTTATATAAAAAATTCGAAAAATCATTTCCATTTATATTAGTATTTTTACAAGATATTAGAATCTTTGACTTATCTTTATTTTTATTATTAATGAATTTAAGATTTGAAAGTTTAATATTATATAAGTCATCTAAATTCTCATTTAAGCTATTATACAGCATATAAAACTTTTGAAAATTATCTATCATATCATCTATGGATTGACAAATTATATATGATGGAGAAGATGTTTGAAAAATAGCCATATTTCGTCTTACTTCTTTTTTGTCTATAGATTTATTATTTATTATAACTCCACCAGCAGGAGTTAGAGCAGATAGATTCTTATGAAAAGAAGTAATTGCAATATCAAAATCTAATTCATCATATAATTTATCAAGAATTAGGTGAGATCCATGTGCCATATCTAATATAATCTTGGTATTTTTTGAGATTTTTCTTATTCTTTTTAAATTAAGCATAAATCCTTCATAAGAGGGTGATGTCAAAACTATGGCACTATAATCCTTATTTTTCAACTTGTTTTCTAAATCATCATAATCTATATCATAAGCTATATCACAATCTATAAGTAAATCTATAAAATCTGCATCTAAATTAAAAATTTCTATGGCATTATAGACTGACTTGTGGGAATTTCTTTGGACAAGTATATTTTTATTTTTTCTTGTTAGTGTCCTAATGGATGAAAGTATTCCACAAGTAGATCCATTTGTAGAAATGATAAAGTCAAAGGACTTATATATTTCTTTAAGCTTATCTTCCATATCCTTAAATATAGTTTTGGGGTCATTTAGGTTATCAAATCCTCTAATTTCTGTTATATCCCTATCATAAGGTAATGCTTTATTTAATATATTCTTATTTCTCTTATGTCCTGGCATAGCAAATGAATAATAATTATCTTCTATATATTGGTCTAATTTATCTATTAACATATAACTCCTTTATGTCACTAAATCCATATAGATAGGATTTCTTATTATAAAAACATTATATTTACATAATTTGTCATATAATATATAATTATATCACGAAGTTTACACAAAATTTATAATTAACATATATTTATTTAACAGACAAGAAAAGAGGGGATTAATATTAGTAGAGAAAGAAAGATAAAAATTTTTTCATTTATAATTTCATTAATTGTAATTCTATTTTTGCAATCTTTTATTAAAGATTTTTCCTTTAAAGCGTTTACAAATGAAGAAATCATAATTGAACAAACTTCAAATATTACAAAAGATTCGGATAATTTTAAAATCTATTCGATTTATATAGGAGATAAATTACTTAACCTTGATAATATGGATATTAAGGGGTGGGAAAAGTCAAATACTGAAACAGGTTATCCAATAAAAACAAATGGATATAGTGAAGGAAACCATATTAAATTTAAACCACCATTAAAGCTTTTATTTGATGACTTAACAGTAAACTTTGCTACAAATCCAGCTTATTCCCAAGCTGTTATGACTTATCTCACAGACCATACAATGACCATGTATGCAAACTCATCAGATAATCAATCATATGTAGATATCTCTTATACAGGTCTTGTATCTGTATTGATACAAACTTTAATTGCAATACTTGCTATAGGATTTTTCTATATATTCTTATATAGTTTAATAAATAAGTTAATAGCATCCAAAAATCCAATTAAAAAATTAGCTTATGGATTAAAAGATTATATTATAGATTTTGTGATTTTAGCTATATCTATATTTGGAATGTATAAGATAAAAGATCATATATCAAATACTGGCACATTTACAGTCTTTAGTACACCTTATACATTCAATGACATGATTGCTCTTATACTCATGGTATTTTTATTAAGTCTTGGGATAAGAAGTGTATATAAGAATAGGAAGGATGATAAAAAATATTCCATAGTTAATTGGATACTTTTTGTTATAAATCCATTTGTATCTTTTTATATATTAGAGTCAGCCTATAATCCAGAATTTATGTCTATGGAGATAGTTTATATACTTATAAATGCTCTTATACTTTTCTTAATTCAAGTACTACTTTATATAGTATCTAGAAAGAAAAGACTATCCATGGTACTTGTACTCTTAATTTCTATTGCATTTGGTATAGCCAATGATGCCTTATTTATATTAAGAGACTCACCACTCATACCTGCTTTTTTAAGCTCGCTAGGGGTTGCAGCCGATGTTGCTAAAGAAACTACAATTGCTCTAAATCCTATGTCTTTAATGGCGTATCTTTTAGCTTCAATGTGGCTTTTGATTATAATTTCAATAAAAGAAGCTAAGATTAATATAAGTAAGCTTTCATACTTAAAGCAATTTATCGCATATTCTACAGTATTTTCCATAATACTTGTTACAAGCATAAATTATTTTATAAAACAAAATGGAGTAGGAGTAAATTTATGGAGACCATCCATAACTTATTATGTTGAAGGTTCACCTTATAGTTTCTATAGGATTTTTGCTAATCAAATAATAACTGCTCCTAAAGGATATGATGAAAAAGAAGTTAAAAATACCTTAGAAGAATATTACAACAAGGATATAGGAGAAAAAGATAATAAAAAACCTAATATAATAATAATTCAATCGGAAGCTCTTGCTGACTACTATGGGAAAGGGAATTTAGAAATTAGTGAAAACCCTATAGGATTTCAGAGGTCTTTAGATGAAAATGCTATACAAGGAAATGTTTATGTATCGGTTTTAGGCGGGGGTACTGTTAACTCAGAATATGAAGCTTTGACTTCTATTCCTTTAACTTTTTTCCCTTTAGGTGCTTATCCGTTCCAACAATATGTGAAAGATGGTCATACATCCGTTGCAAGAGTTCTTGAAGACCAAGGATATGAAACCTTTATAACTCACCCAAATAAGCCGACAAACTATTCTAGACAAGAAGTTTGGCCAAACCTAGGCTTTAAAAATATAGCTTTTATAGACGATTATAATAATGAATCTGATAGTTTTATGCCATTAAGTGGTTTTATGAAAGATTCTGTTGCCTATGATATGATAATTGATAAGTATGAAAATAAGTCAGAAAAGCCACTTTTTTATTATTTGGTGTCCATGCAAAACCATGGTGGCTATGTATCAAACTATGAAGGAGATGTAAAAGTTGAAAATCCAACAGGTATAGATGATCAAGGTGTTAACCAATATGTGAATTTAGTTAAAGAGTCAGATAAGGATTTAGAAAGGTTAGTAGAATATTTTAAAAATTATGATGAGCCTACAATCATAGCCATATTTGGAGATCACCAACCACAAAACTATGACGCTTTCATGAATTTGATTAAAGATGGTGGAGATTATACAAATGCAGATGTTTTCGATACACCTTTAACTATATGGGCAAATTATGATATAGAAGAAGAAAAGGATGTAAATATATCACTTAACTACCTTACACCATATCTATTAGAAAAAGCAGGTGGTATCAAGCTTTCAGCCTACCAAAAATATATGCTTGATATGAAAGATGATTATCCAATAATTAGTACAAAGCAAATATATGATAAAAATGGTCAAGAGGTTAATGATGATAGTGAATTTGAAGAAAGAAATAATAAGCTCAATTCATTAATTTACTATGAGATGAAACAAGATACTAAATCATCTAAATACTTTAATGAAGCTTCAAAATAAAAATAACCCGAAATCATTTCTAGATTTCGGGGTTTTTTCTTGATAAATGCTATATTCTTATAAATTATGATATAATAAGATTGTTAAAATATGATATTAAAATAAAAAAGGAGAATATATGCAGAGTATAATAGATTTAATTAGAACATCATTTTCTAATGAAATAGCTCTATTAATTATATCTATGCTTCCTTTAATTGAACTTAAAGGCTCTATTCCTATAGGTCTTGCCATGGATTTTACTCCATTTGAAGCATATGGATTATCATTAATGGGTTCAACTATACCTGCAATTTTTATACTATTGTGGATTAAGCCAGTCTTTGATTGGATGAAAGAAAGAAAAGAGTTAAAAAAAATTGCAGATTGGGCTGAAGGAAAAGCCTTTAAGAGAAAGGATAATATAGAAAAATATGAGTATCTAGGTTTGTTCTTATTTGTAGCCATACCACTTCCAGGTACAGGAGTTTGGATGGGCTCTCTAATTGCATCACTTCTTGGACTAAGAAGAATTAAATCTTTTCTTGTAATAGCTTGTGGAAATACTATAGCTGGCTTAATTATATATATTTTTTCAAGTTTTTTCTTTTAAGGGGATTTTATGAAAAACATTAAAAAAACTATTATAAAATTAATCCTTATTATATTAATGGCTATTACTCTATTTTTAGCTATTTTTGTAATAAAGGGTCTTATATCATCAAGTATTGTAAAAAATGAAAATAATTTTATAGGCGATGATTTATCTGATGGTAATACAATTGAACAAAGACATAAGGATGAACTCTTCTTCTTATTTGCAGGAGTAGACTCTACAGGCGAGAAGACTAATACTAGAACTGATACCCTAATGCTTGTATTGATGAATAAGTCTACAAAAACTATTGATATAATTTCTATACCAAGAGATACAAGGGTATATATTGAAGGAGAATTAGACAAAATAAATGCAGCACATTCTTATGGTGGTATGGATATGACAATAAAAACCATAAGAGATTTTCTTGGAATAGATCTCGATTATTATTGTGAAGTAAATTTTCAAGCTGTTGTAGATGGAGTAGATGCTTTAGGTGGCATTGATATAGATGTAAAAGAACCTATAGCAAATGCTCAAGATATAGAACCTGGTTTGCATAGATTTAATGGACAAGAAGCCCTTAACTATGTAAGATTTAGGAAGGGATATTCAAATGCAGATCTAGGAAGGATTGCAACCCAACAAGATTTTCTAGTTCAATTTATAAGCGAACTATCAAAACCTAGCAAGCTTTTAAGAATACCAATGGTATTTTCGAAACTTAGCTCAAATATGGATACAAATATAAATTATAAAAATCTCTTATCATTTGGATGGGCTTTTAAAAATATATCTCAAGCCCAAATCACTACATATACAATACCTGGCTATCCAGATACTATAGACGGAATTTCTTATTATATTCCAGATTCAGAAGCTACTATAGATATTCGAAACCAAGTATTGTATAATTACCTATTAGAAGAGTAAAAGGAGAAAAAATGGATATTAAAGCAACTATTAGAGTAATTGAAGACTACCCAAAAGAAGGAATATCATTTAAGGATATAACAACACTACTTAAGAATAAAAAGGCTTATAAAGAAACGCTTGACCTTATGGAAGATGCCTTAAAGGATTTAGAATTTGACTATATAGTAGGAATTGAATCTAGAGGATTTGTTTTTGGAGCACCACTAGCTGATAGACTAGGTGTTGGATTTGTACCAATAAGAAAACCAGGTAAACTCCCAGGAGATATAGAATCTATTTCATATGATTTAGAATATGGAAAAAGTGAAATAGAAATTCACAAGGATGCTATCAATAAGAAAGATAAGGTTGTTATTATTGATGATCTTATAGCAACAGGTGGATCAGCAATGGCTTCAGCTAAACTTATAGAATCCCTAGGAGGAGAGATAGTAGCTTTTGAGTTTTTAATAGAACTAACAGAACTTGGAGGTAGAGAAATTTTAAAAGATTATAAGGTAATATCGCTTATAGAATATGATTATTAATAAGCT
The DNA here is from genome assembly GCF_013371425.1 of Anaerococcus faecalis. Taxonomy (NCBI): domain Bacteria; kingdom Bacillati; phylum Bacillota; class Tissierellia; order Tissierellales; family Peptoniphilaceae; genus Anaerococcus; species Anaerococcus faecalis. The sequence goes on along the minus strand of NZ_JABVBA010000008.1, from coordinate 18,602 downwards.
TTCATCAATTTGAAAGTTTTAATTTTTTGGAGGAATTATGGAAGATAAACTTACTGTAATAATACCACTATATAATAGGGAAGATAAGGTTAAAGATACAATTCTATCTATTGAAAATCAAACCTGTAAAGATTTTGAGATTCTGGTAATTGATGATGGTTCAACTGATAATTCCAAAAAAGTTATAGAATCTTTAATGAAAGACTATGATAATATAAGATATATATATAAGGAAAATGGTGGAGTATCATCAGCTAGAAACCTTGGGATTAAGAAATCTACAACAAAGTATATTTCATTTTTAGATTCTGATGATTTATACGAGGTGGATTTTGTAGAAAAAATGCTTTGCATTATAAGAGAAAATGATGGTGATATAGCTATATGCGGATATTATATTGAAGATGATTATGAAAAAAGAGAAAGTAAGACTAAATTTATTAGTAAGGATATCCTTTATAACTACATACTAGGAAAAAATAATTTTCATACTTCTACTTTTGTATTTAAAAAAGAGTTTATTAGAAAAAACAATATTTACTTTTATGAAGATCTTTCATGGGGAGAAGACATTTCTTTTTTTATAAAAGCTATGTCAAAGACAAAAAATATAAATCTTGTTCAATATTTTCTTACTACTTACATAAATAAGATTGATGAAAAAGCCTTATCTAATTTTGAAATAGAAAAAATTGACAAGGACTTTAATTTCGTTAATAGAATAATAAATGATAAAGATATAAACTTAAGTAAAAAACATAGAGAGGTCTTGGTAAATTATAAGCTTATAGGCTTAATTGTATATAGATTGCTTGAGTGCCTCGATAGAGGATATGATATTAATTTAGTTAAAAAATATTATAATAAATACAAAAAATATATAGAAAATATTTCAATGAAACAAGGGTTAAGAAGTTTAAAACTTTTTGTTAATAAACAAAAACTAGAAAGACTTCTTAAATAACTAGATTATGAATTTTAGTCAAAGAAAAGTAGGAGCTGTTTTATCTTATCTTTCAATAATTATAAATACACTATTAACACTTGCCTATACACCAATCATTCTTAATTATTTAGGAGATGCTGAATATGGAGTCTATGAACTTACAGCATCTCTTGTAGCATATCTAGGACTACTATCATTAGGATTCGGTGGAGCTTATATTAGGTTTTATTATGGGTATAAGGTGAAAAATGATGATTCTGGAATAAGAAAACTTAATGGCTTATTTATAATAGTTTTTATGTTTATGGCCTTTATAGCTCTTTTTTTAGGTATTATATTAATATTAAATTTAGATACTATATTAAGTGGTAAATTAAGCATAGGTGAAATTTCTCTTTCTAAAAAACTTATGTCAATACTAGTTGTTAACATATTTTTAACTTTCCCGACTAGTGTTTTTGAAGCTTATATAACAGCAAATGAAAAATTTATATTTCAAAAAATCATAATGCTTATAAGACTAATACTATCGCCAGTGTTAGGAATACCATTACTTATGATTGGCTTTAAGTCTGTAGGGTTAGTTATTGTTACAACCCTTATAAGTTTTTTCGCTCTTATTTCTAATTCTTATTTTGCAATAAAAAAGTTAGGTATGAGATTTGATTTTACAAGTATAGATAAAAAACTATTAAAGGCTATAAGTGTTTTTTCAAGCTTTATCTTTTTAACTATGATAACGGAACAAATAAATTGGTCTGTAGATAAGTTTGTTTTGGGGAAATTTGTAGGAAGTCTTGCAGTTACAAGTTATGCTATGGGATCTATCATATATAGGGCCTATCAGCAACTAGCAGCATCTATTGTAAACGTATTTGTTCCACAAATAAATAGAATGGTATCAAACGATGAAAGTGATATGGAGATTACAAAACTATTTGCAAAGATTTCAAGAATCCAAATGTATGTTTTAATGTTATTTCTTTTAGGTTTCTTTGCTTTTGGAAAATTCTTTATTTCTAATATTTGGCTAAATAAATCCTATATAGAATCTTATTATGTAGCATTAATTCTAATGTCAGCATCATTTTTATCTCTTATTCAATCCATAGGTATAGATATACAAAGGGCTAAAAATTTACATAGATTTGCAGCAATAGTGTTTTTTATAGTTGCTATAACAAACTTTTTTATTTCAATACCCTTAGCTATCAAATTTGGTCCTATAGGATCGGCCTTGGGTACAGCAATAACAGTAACAATAGGAAATGGAATAATAATGAATATCTATTACTATAAAAGGATAGGTATTGATATATTTTATTATTTTAAAGAAATTCTATTAGTATTAAGAGGTATGATACCAGCTATATTAATCTCCTTAATCATATATAAAATAAATATAAAATCTATATATGAATTTATAGGATATATTATAGCTTTTGTAATATTTTATTGCCTTACTTCTTGGTACTTATCTATGAATAAATTTGAAAAAGACCTAGTAAGAAAACCGATAAAGTCCTTAATTAATATTATAAAGAATAAATATCATTCTTTATAAATAAGTTTTTTATATAAGGTTTTAAGTCATAATTACATCTAGCATTTACTTATATTATATTGTGATATTTCTATATCTTATAGATAATTTAAAAGATGATAATATTTATTAAAAGCTAACAATTAATTATAAATAATAGAAATATTTATAATTAAAACTTGAATATTTACATAAACTTAGTATAGTAAGATTAAGGTCAAAGATGGTCAGAGAATGATGGAGGTAAATATGAAATATCAAGATTATTATAAAATATTAGGTGTAAAAAAAGATGCAAGCAAGGATGAGATTAAGAAAGCTTATAGGAAGCTTGCCAAAAAGTACCACCCTGACCTTCATCCTGATGACAAGGAAGCCACAGTGAAATTTTCTGAAATAAATGAGGCTTATGAGGTATTATCTGATGATAAGAAAAGAGAGCAATATGATATGTTTGGGCAAAGTGGAAACTTTAGCCAAGGTCAAAATTTTGACCCTTCTCAATTTGATTTCTCAGATATATTCTCAAACTTTGGATCATCTAATAGGTCCTATACTTACACTAAAGGTGGAGGATCAAGTTCTGGATTTTCAGACTTTTTTGATACATTTTTTGGAGGTGGAGGATTCTCTCAAAAAACACATCAAGGATCTTCATTTTCAAATTTTGGAACAGGTTTTAAAGCAAAGAAAAAACAAAAATTAAATACTACAGTAAGTATATCACTAGATGAAGCTATTAAGGGAAGTAAAAGAACATTAAAAATAAATGATAAAAATAACTCTATTAAAGAGGTTAACATAAATATACCAAAAGGATTAACATCTGGTAAAAAACTTAAGATAGATGGACTGAAATATGGAATAAGTGCTGATATATATGTCAAGGTTAATATAAAAGAAGATTCAAAATATAAACTAGATGGCCTCGATATTATACAAAAAGAATCCATTTATCCATGGGATGCCTACTTTGGAGAAAAAATTACAATAGATAGTCCAAATGGAAAGTTTAAGGTAAATATTCCAGAAAAGATAGAATCTGGAAATAAGATAAGAATTAAAAATAAGGGATATGTTGATATGAATAATAATCAAGGTGATTTGTATATAGAAATTCAAATCAATAATCCAAAAACATTAAGTAAAGATCAAATTGACCTATATAAGAAATTAAAAGAAAAAAATTAGGAGGCAATTATGGATTTTAATAAATTTACTCAAAAGTCAACAGAGGCTATAAATGAAGCTTCACAAATAGCAATAAAAAATGCCAATCCTGAAGTTGGTATAGTTCACTTAGCTTATGCACTTTTAGAAGATAGTGACTCAATGGTAAGTCAAGTATTATCAAATATGAAAATATACAAACCATTACTTAAAAAAATTGAAGATAAATTAAATAAGCTACCATCCCAATCTGGATCAGGAAATATTTATCCCAACACAATTTTTCAAAGAGTTCTACTTAAAAGTGAGGACATAGCAAAAAATATGGGTGATTCTTTTATATCCACTGAGCATATATTTCTATCTCTATTAAAAGAAGAAACAGAACTCAGTGACTTATTTAAGGTATCTGGCTTAACTTATAAAAATTTTAATAATGAGCTTTTAAAGGTTAGGAATGGTCAAAAAGTTACTAACGATAATCCAGAAGAAACTAATAATCCACTTGAAAAATATGGTAGAAATCTTACAAAAGAAGCAAGAGAAGGTAAAATCGATCCAGTTATAGGAAGAGATCAAGAAATAAGAAATTGTCAAAGAATCCTATCTCGTAGAAAGAAAAATAATCCAGTACTTATAGGACATCCTGGTGTTGGTAAGACTGCCATAGTTGAAGGACTTGCACAAAGGATTGTTAATAAAGATGTTCCAGAACCACTTCAAGGAAGAGAAATCTTTGCTCTAGATATGTCAAGCCTTGTTGCTGGTGCAAAATATAGAGGTCAATTTGAAGAAAGACTAAAATCAGTTATAGATGAAGTCAAAAAATCTGAAGGTCAAATTATTATGTTTATAGATGAGCTTCATACAATAGTTGGAGCAGGTAAATCAGAAGGTTCTATGGATGCATCAAATATAATGAAACCTATGCTTGCACGTGGAGAAATAAAAGTGATAGGGGCTACAACTCTAAATGAATATAGAGAATATATAGAAAAAGATGGAGCCCTAGAAAGAAGATTCCAAAAAGTTTTAGTAAATGAACCAAGTGTAGAAGATACTATATCAATACTTAGGGGCATAAAAGATAAATATGAAATCTATCATGGTATAAGAATCCAAGATCAAGCGGTAATAGCAGCTGCTGAACTTTCAAATAGGTATATAACTGATAGATTTCTTCCGGATAAAGCAATAGATTTAATGGATGAAGCATGTGCAACTGTAAGAACAGAAATAGATACTATGCCAGAATACCTAGATGAGGAAAAAAGGAGAATTCTTCAAGTTCAAATTGAAATAGCAGCCCTTAAAAAAGAGGATGATGAAAAGAGTAAGAAAAGACTTGAAATACTTGAAAAAGAGCTAGCAGATGCTAATGAAAAATATAATGCTGACTTTAATAAATGGAAAAGCCAAAAAGATTCTATAAATTCAGTAAAAGATATAAAAGAAGAAATTGATAAGGTAAAAGTTGAGATAGACAAGGCTGAAAGAAATTATGATTTTGAAAAGCTTTCAGAGCTTAAATATGGAAAACTTAATGAGCTTGAACAAAAGCTAAAAGAGAAAGAAAAGGACCAAGAAAATGATTCATCTATAAAAGAAGAAGTTACAGATGAGGATATAGCAGATGTTGTATCAAATTGGACTAATATTCCAGTATCTAAGCTTGTAGAAAGTGAAAGAAATAAAATTTTAGCTCTTCCAGAAAAACTTCACCAAAGAGTTATAGGACAAGATGAAGCAGTAATAGGTGTTTCAGATGCTATAATTAGGGCAAGATCAGGACTTAAAGATCTCAGCAAGCCTATAGGATCATTTATATTTCTAGGACCTACAGGTGTTGGTAAAACTGAGTTAGCAAAGTCACTTGCAGAAGCAATGTTTGATAGTGAAAATAATATGATTAGAATTGATATGAGTGAGTACATGGAAAAATACTCAGTATCAAGATTAATCGGTGCTGCACCTGGATATGTAGGTTATGAAGAAGGTGGTCAACTTACAGAGGCAGTAAGACGTAATCCTTATTCAGTAATACTTTTTGATGAGATAGAAAAAGCTCATCCAGATGTATTTAATATACTTCTCCAAGTTTTAGATGATGGAAGACTTACAGACAGCCAAGGTAGGACTGTAAACTTTAAAAACACAATAATCATAATGACATCAAATATAGGATCCAATTTCCTTATAGAAGGACTTAAAGAAGATGCAACTATAAGTGAAGATACTAAAGACTTAGTAGATAAAGCTTTGAGAAATTCATTTAAACCTGAGTTTTTAAATAGAATCGATGATATAATAATGTTTAAACCACTTACAAGTGATCAAATATATAAAATCATTGATCTTCAAATAGAAGATATTTCAAAAAGGCTTGAAGACAAGGATATTTCTATAAAATTATCAGATAAGGCTCATAAATATATTTTAGAAAGATCTTATAATGTAGAATATGGTGCAAGACCAATAAAAAGATTCATACAAAGCAATATAGAAACAAGTCTTGGTAGAAAAATTATTGAAGGAAATATAATGGAAGGAGACCATGTTCTAATTGATTTAGATGAAAATAATGAACTTTCCTACAATATAGAAAACTAAGGTATAAATATTATTAGCAGAAAGGATGTAAAAATTCTTTCTGCTATTTTTTTGCTTAATATAAAGATTTGTAGAGAATTAATTAAAAATCTTATTTAGCATATTTATTCACCAAGTATCATGGAATGGCTTATCTTCTTGTTAATTATTCAAAACAAAAGAGAGAAAAGCACAATATATAGTGGTTATTGATTTTTTATATCTATATATGGTATACTTAAAAAGAAAAGAAAAGGAGTATTGTATATGTTAAAAGTTGTAAAAAGAAATGGTCAAAAAGTGAATTTTGATAAAGATAAGATAATAATTGCTATAGAAAAAGCTATGAATTCTTCAAACGGAGTATTTGTAGATGGTCAAGCCCAAACCATTGCAGACGAAATAGAAGAAAGATCGAAAAATAAAAAAGAGATTTCAATATATGAAATAGAAGATCAAGTTTATTACAAACTTATTGATAAGAATAATCCTGCTACAGCAAAATCATACGAATCTTACAGATCTGTTCAAGCTTATAAGAGAAGTGCAAATACTACAGACGATGATATAATTGGTCTATTAGAAAGAACAAATATAGATGTTATGGACGAAAACTCAAACAAGAATCCTTTAATAGCATCAACCCAAAGAGACCTTATAGCAGGAGAAGTATCAAAAGACTTGGCTAAAAGAAAGTTAATAGATGCAGAGCTTGTAGAAGCTCATGAAGATGGAGCCATACATATTCACGACTTAGATTATTTGATTCAACCAATATTTAATTGCTGTTTAGTAAATATGAAAGATATGCTAGATAATGGAACAGTTATTAATGGAAAAACAATTGAAACACCAAAGTCATTTCAAGTAGCTTGTAATGTTATGACCCAAATAATAGCACAAATTGCATCAAACCAATATGGTGGTCAATCTATAAATATAGCTTGTCTTAGTAAGTATCTGAAAAGATCCTACAATAAAAATTTTAAGCTAGCTTCAGAAATTCTTTCAAATCAAAAAGAAATAGAAGTAATGGCCCAAAAGCTCACACAAAGAGACTTAGAATCTGGTATACAAACAATTCAATACCAAATTAATACCTTAATGACATCAAATGGTCAAGCACCTTTTGTAACATTGTTTATGCATACAGATGAAGATGATCCATATCTTGATCAAACAGTTAAAATAATAGAAGAAATTTTAAAACAAAGAATTCAAGGCATTAAAAATGAAGCGGGAGTATATGTAACTCCAGCCTTTCCTAAGCTTATATATGTTCTAGATGAAAACAATGTTAAAAAGAATAGTAAATATCATTTCCTAACAGAGCTTTCTATAAAATGCACAGCAAAAAGAATGTATCCAGACTATATATCAGCTAAGATTATGAGGAAAAACTATGAGGGAAATGTATTCTCCCCAATGGGATGTAGGGCTTTCTTACCACCATATAAGGATGAAAATGGAGAATATAAATTTGATGGAAGGTTTAATATAGGAGTATGTACTATAAATCTTCCACAAATAGGAATTCTTGCGAGAGGTGATGAAGAAAAATTCTTTAAAATCTTAAATAAGAGAATGGAGCTTGTAAAAAGAGTAGGAATCTTAAGATATAAGCACCTTAAGGATGTAACAAGTGATTCATCTCCAATCCACTTCCAACATGGGGCTATTGCAAGACTTAAACCTCATGAAAAAATAGAACACCTTTTAAAAAATGGTTATGCAACAGTAACAATTGGGTATATTGGAATATATGAAGCAAGTAAGCTTGTAACAGGTGAAAGTCATACAAGTAAAAAAGGTCATGATTTTGCTATAAAAATAATGCAACTTTTAAATAGAAAGAAAGAAGAATGGACAGAAGAAACAGGACTTCAATTTGCAGTTTATGGAACTCCTGCAGAAAATTTGACTAATAGATTTGCATCTATAGACAAGAAAAGATTTGGAGAAATTGAAGATGTAACTGATAAAGGTTACTATACAAATTCATTTCATGTTGATGTAAGAGAAAAAATATCTGCATTTGAGAAGTTTGATTTTGAATCAGAATTTCAAAATATGTCATCAGGTGGCTGTATTTCCTATGTAGAAATACCGAATATGACCAATAATTTAAAAGCTTTAGGAACAATTGTAGAATATATATATGATCATATTCAATATGCTGAATTTAACACAAAATCAGACTATTGTTCAGAGTGTAACTACGATGGGGAGATGCTTTTAGATGATGACAATCAATGGTATTGTCCTCAATGTGGAAATAAAGACAGGTCTAAACTTACGGTCGTAAGAAGAACTTGTGGCTATCTTGGAGAAAATTTCTGGAATGAAGGTAGAACAAAAGAAATAAAAGCAAGGGTATTGCATATATAAAAATAAAGGCCTGCTTTTGCGGGCTTTTTAAGTGAGGATTTATGAGATACGGACAAATTAGAAAATATGATGTAGCAAATGGGCCGGGGATAAGAACATCTTTCTTTGTAACAGGATGTTCAGCTAATTGTAAAAATTGTTTCAATACAGAATATATGAATCCAAACTATGGTAAACTTTGGACTGAAAAAGAAACAAATCTTATCATTGATTATCTAAAAAAAGATGAAATAGAGGGTCTTACCATTCTTGGTGGAGAGCCTTTCGAGTCAGTAAGAGATTTAATAGAGATTGTAAGAAAGATAAGAGATAAGTCAGATAAGTCCATATGGATATTTTCAGGATTTAAATATGAAGTATTGATAAATAATAAAGAAAGTAAAAAGCTTCTTTCCATGTGTGACGTATTAGTAGATGGTCTTTTTGTAGAAGAGTTGAAAAATTTAAAATTAAAATTTAAGGGTTCATCTAACCAAAGAACCATAGATATCCAAAAGTCATTAGAAAAAAATAAAATATGTATTTTAGATGGGTATAAATAAAATAGTTAAAAATTTAGGAGGATTTTATGGAAATTAAAAGACAAAGAAAGGGAGCTATTGGTATAGTTGTTGCAATAGTTGCAGTAATTGTGATAGCCTTACTTGTTTTAGTTCCTTCATATAATGGACTTGTTAAGCAGAAAGAACAACTTGACCAATCTTATGCCCAAGTTCAAAATGTGGTTCAAAGAAGGGCAGACCTTATACCAAATCTTGTAAATACAGTTAAGGGCTACTCAGAGCATGAAAAAGAAACCCTTACAGAAATAACTAAGGCAAGAGCAGGTATAGAAGAAGCCAAAGGACCAAAGGAATTAGCAGAAGCTAATGAACAAATGTCTCAGGCTATAAGAAATGTAAATGTAGTTGCAGAAGCTTATCCAGAACTTAAGGCAGATACCCAATTCACGCAACTTATGGATGAGCTTGCTGGGACTGAAAATAGAATTTCAGTTGAAAGAAAAAATTATAACCAGGAGGTTCAAAACTACAATACCAAAGTTAAATCATTTCCTACAAGTATATTTGCATCATTAATGGGTTTTAAGCAAGCTGAGTATTTTCAAGCGGATGCATCAGCACAAGATGCTCCTAAAGTAGACTTTGGAAATTAGGTAGATTATGAGAAAAAGTAAGAATGCCTTAGTTTTAAAAATATTTGCTTTTATTCTTCTTTTTCTACCAATAAGAGCCTATGCGGATAAAATACCAGACGCACCTAAAACCTACTACCTAGATGAGCTTAACCTAATAGATCAACCAACTAAAGATTATCTTACTAAGGTCAACAAAGAACTTGAACAAAAAACAGGAGCACAAGTTATCTATGTTTCAGTTAAAGATATTGAAAATGATCCAATGGCTTATGGAACTGATTTATTTCGTAAATGGCAAATAGGAGATAAAGATAAGGAAAATGGAGTTTTAATCCTTATATCACAAAAGATTGGTACTGAAAAAAAAGACATATCCATCATAACAGGCTACGGAATAGAGGGAAGACTAAATGATGGAAAGGTGGGAAGAATTATAGATACCTATATGCTTGATTATATGAAAAAAGGAGATTTTTCTACAGGCATAAAAGAAGGGTTTAATGCAGTAGTTGGAGAGATTGCTGATGAGTATCAAGTAGATATGAATGGTGACTATGAGAGCTATAAAGATAATCTTGAAGATGATGATGACTTTGATTTAAGAACAATAATTATAATGTTTGTTGTATTTATGATTTTATCTAGTCTTTTTTCAGGAAGAAGTGGCTATAGAGGCGGAGGAGGATTTGGTGGCTTTGGAGGTTTCTCTGGCGGTGGATTTTCAGGCGGATCATCAGGTGGCTTTTCTGGAGGAGGATTCTCTGGAGGTGGAGGCTCATCTGGTGGTGGAGGAGCTAGTAGAGGAATTTAGAAAAAATTTAAGCTATTGTAAAGTTTTATCCTTTCAATAGCTTTTTTCTTTGTTTTTATTTTTTTATAACAAAACCTTGTTCTTCTAAGGTATCAAACATTTTTTCTCTATTTTTTATAATTGAACCCTGTTTTTTAAGAATTTGTGTAGAGAAGGCATCAGACCTCTTATTAGAATCTCTTAAGTCATAATAATCTCTCATTTCTTTATCATAATCTTTTATGGAGTCAAGATATGAGTCTTTAAACTCATATGAGTTTGTATAAAGCTTATTAGATAAAGACATTCTTGGTTTAAGTTGTGGTTTTTGGTTAGGATATCCTATACCGACACCTACTATGGGATAAGTAAGTTTCGGCATCTTTAATAGCTCAATTACTTTTTTAGTATCATTGTGAATATTTCCATAAAAGTTTGCGCCAAGTCCTAAAGATTCGGCAGCTATTGTAAAGTTTTGGCTTTGTAGAACTCCATCAGTAAAACCTTGAATAAATTTATCGAAGTTTATCATAATGCTATTTTCATTTCCCATTTCCTTGGCTATATTATAGTTTCTATATAAGTCTACTATAAATATAAATAGCTCAGGACATCTTCTCATGTATTCTTGATTTCCAATTTTAGCAAGTTCATCTTTTATATTTTGATCAGTTATTCTAATAATAGATGAGTTTTGCATACCATTGCTTGATGCAGTTTGATTTGCAACATCAAGTAGGATTTTTAAAATATCATTACTAATTTTTTTATCTGTGAATTCTCTAATTGTCCTATGCTCAAGTTGTGTTTTAATTGTTTCATTCATATTCTCACCTCAATAATTTTATACCTTAAAGAAGATTTATTAAACAATTAAATATGTTATAATTAAAAAAAGAAGGGTGGTTTTATGTACATAAAAACTTCAGTAAGAAAGCTGATAGAATTTGTTATGAGAAGTGGAGATATAGATAATAGCTTTCGTGATTCTAATAGGATGGTTCAAGGAATAAAGGCACATCAACAAATTCAAAAATCTTATTCTGATGACTATAAGGCTGAATACTACCTAAGAAATGTTACAGAAATTGATGATATGGAATTTCATGTTGAGGGCAGGGCAGATGGTCTTTTTAAAGTTGGAGATACCTACACAATTGATGAAATTAAGTCAACTACTAGAGACTTAGATAAATTAGATGCTTCAAATAAGCTACACTGGGCTCAGGCTTTTTGCTATGGGTACTTTTTTGCTGTAAAAAAAGGCCTTAAAAAGGTGAGAATAAGACTAACCTATGTTTCCTTAGATGATTATAGAACAAAGGAATTTTATAAGGAAAAGAGCCTTGATGAGCTTAATGAATTTTATATTAATCTTCTAAAAGAATATATAAGTTTCTCGAAAATTCTTTCTATAAACCTTGAAAAAAGAAATAAAACGGCCATAGAACTAACTTTTCCTTATAAGGGTTATAGGAGGGGGCAAAGAAAGATGTCAGTTGCTGTCTATAGGGCAATACTTGATAAGAGAAAACTTTTTGTAGATGCACCAACAGGAACTGGAAAAACTATATCAACTATATTTCCTTCAGTTAAGGCACTAGGAGAAGGTCTATTAGATAAGATTTTTTATCTTACAGCTAAGAACACTACAGCAAAAGAAGCTATTAAATCCTTATTCTTATTAAAAGAAAAAAACTTATCCATAAAAGCAGTATCAATAACTAGCAAAGAGAAAATTTGTCTAAATGATGAAATCGAGTGTAATCCAAACGACTGCCCTTTTGCAAAGGGACACTTTGACAGGATAAATAATGCCCTTAAAGATATTTTAGAAAACGAAGATATAATGGACTACGATGTAATAACTTCTTACTCAGAAAAGCACAAGGTCTGTCCATTGGAATTTGAACTTGACATAGCACTTTACTCTGATATAATTATTTGTGATTATAATTATGTTTTTGATCCAAATGTTTATCTTAGGAGATTTTTTGATGAAAGCTTAGAAGACTTTATATTTCTTATAGATGAATCTCACAATCTGTTGGAAAGGTCAAGAAAAATGCTTAGTCATGAGTTTTTAGAATCTTCCTTTAAAGACCTAAGAGAGTCAATGGATATAAAAAAAGATAAAACTATAATAAAGTCTCTAGACTCTATACTTAATGAATTTGAACAAATGTATAAAAACTATGGCAAAAAACTTTTTTATTATAGTGAAAAATACAATGATGATTTTGATAAAAAACTTATTATACTTTCAAAAAAATTAGAAAAAGTTCTAATCGATAATAAAAAAAGAGAAGACTATGATAAAATAAAAGATATGTTTTTTGAAATAAATCATCATATAAAGGTTTCAGATAACTTTATGGAAGGTTTTTATATGACCTTAACTTTTGATGATAATTCTTTAGATAAGATTTTTGAAATAAAGTGCATAGATCCATCAAAAGTTTTAAAGGAAAAATACAAACAAGCTGTATCTTGCATATTTTTCTCAGCAACTCTTTCACCGATGGAATTTTATAGGAAGATGCTTGGTGCAGAAGATAGCTTAAAACTTCACTTGAACCTTCCATTTGATAATAGAAATTTTAAGCTTTTAGCTACACCTATATCAACAAGATATAAGGATAGAAATAAAAATCTTATGGATATAGGAGATCTTATCCATGAGTTTATAAGCTCAAAAAAGGGAAATTATTTTATATTCTTCCCATCATTTTCCTATCTTGAAGATATTTATGAATATTATAAGGATAGATATGATGATGAAATACTTGTCCAAGAGAGATTTATGTCTCAAACAGATAGGTATAAATTTTTACAAAATTTCACCTATGATAGTGAAAAAACCGCATTTCTTGTTTTAGGTGGTATATTTTCAGAAGGTGTAGATCTAAAAGGTGATAGGCTTATAGGTGTCATGGTCATATCTGTTGGTATGCCTGGGGTCAGTGATGAAAGAAATCTTATAAAAAACCACTTTGATAAAATCAACCACAATGGCTTTGATTATTCCTACACCTACCCAGGACTTAATAAAATTTTTCAAGCAGCAGGAAGACTTATAAGAGATGAAAAGGACAGGGGGATAATCTATCTAATAGATGATAGGTTTTTGTGGGATAAATATAGAAGACTTTACCCTAGACATTGGGCAAATATAAAAGAAGTAAGAGATAAGGATGAACTTAGATTTTTAATAGATGAATTTTGGAATAAAGGAGATTGAATGAAACAAAAACCTATAAAGGAAGTAGAGATAATTGATGTAGCATATCCAAATATTTCCATAGGAAAATTTGATGAAGATAAACTTGTTGAATTTAAAGGAGGAGTCCTCGGAGAAAAGTGTAGAGTCAAGATTACAAGATCTCGTGGAAATAAGAAAAGGGGTAAATACATAGAAAAAATTGAAGATTCAAAACTTGAAAATTCCAAAGAATTTTGCCCTAATACAGGTATATGTGGAGGTTGTTCTTATCAGAAGATGGGATATGAAACAGAGCTTTTATTAAAACATAATATGATAAGAAAACTTTTAAAAAAATCTGATATAAAAGTAAAGGACCTATCTATAGTAAGAAGTGCAAAAATTAAGGGATATAGAAACAAGATGGAATATTCCTTTGGAGATGCTTATAAAGGAGGTCCATTAATATTGGGACTTCATAAAATAAATAGGTTTTATGAGATAGTAGATACTAATGGTTGCAATATTGTAGATTCTGACTTTGAAAGTATAAGAAAACATGTTCAATCTTATTTTAGGGAAAAAAATACAAATTTCTACCACAAAAAAACCCATGAAGGTCTTTTAAGAAACTTAATAATAAGAAAGGGGATGTATACAGGAGATATTATGGTAATCCTTGTAACAAGTTCAGATGAGTCATTTGACCCGATGAGAAAAGAACTATTCACCCACAATCTATTAAATGCAAAGACCAATGGCATTATTAAATCAATATACCATGTTGTAAATGACTCTTTGGCAGATGCTGTAAAGGTTGACTCAATTGAACTTTTATTTGGAAAAGAATATATAGAAGAGAGAATGAATGACCTAGTGTTTAAGATATCTCCATTTTCATTCTTTCAACCAAATGTGTATACAGCAGAAAAAATCTATAAAAATGCTATAGAACTTTCAAGTGTTAGTAAAAGCAAAAATGTCTTAGATCTTTATTCCGGTACTGGAACCATAACTCAATTTTTTGCAAAAGTGTCCAACAAAGCTTTAGGTATAGAAATAGTAGAAGAAGCAGTAGAAAAGGCCTTTGACAATGCAAGAGAAAATAAAATTGAAAATATTGACTTTATAGCTGGAGATGTTTTAGAAAAAATCAATCTTGTAAAGGGTGAATATGATATACTTGTCATAGATCCACCAAGAGAGGGGATTCACCCTAAGGCTATAGGAAAGATAATAGATATAAATCCAGAAGAATTTGTTTATATATCTTGTAACCCTAAAACCCAAATTAGGGACATTGAAATTTTCATGGAAAAAGGGTACAAAGTCGTAAAATACCAAGTTTTTGACCAATTTCCAAGATCAAGACACGTGGAGACGATATTATTGATATCAAGGATAGAAGATTAATAACAGAACAATGGCGAAGTCAAGGGGTTGGAGATTTTATGCTAAATCTAAAAACTCATAAATATTAAAACAAGTTCTATGGAAAAATATAGAAAGAGAAAATGTAGCGTAAAAATTTTCTACAACTGGGTAATAAAGAACAAAAAGACCAGAGAAAATATTATACTCACTCTGGTATTATTACAACTTTGTGGGTCAAATTATAACCACGTTTTTAAGATTAAAAGTTAATTTTATAAATCAAGGTCAGGAACAATTTGAATTTTATAATCCGGATAAAGGTCTTTGACTTCTTTATTTATTATTTTAAGGGCATCTTCTATTTTAATGTCAAAGCTCAAAACAACATCAAATCTTAAAGAAATTTTATCGATATCGCAGTAAAATCCATGGACTTGTAGAGCCCAATCATGAGATAAAATTTTCTTTTCGACAGTTTTTCTAATTTCTGTAGCTTTTTTGTCTTTAGTATTAAAAGAATATACACCGAGAGCAATTAAAATTACTCCAGTTTTTTTATAAATCTTGTGTTGTAATTTTCTTGTCAACATGTCAACCTCATCGACTTGCATTTTGTCTGGAAGTTCAACATGAAGGGAAGAATAGTATTTATTAGGACCGTAATTAAAAAGCGCTAAGTCGTATACTCCAAGAACTTGTTCTTCTTCACTAACTAACTCTTTTATTCTCTCTACCATTTCATGATCAGCTCTGTGACCAATTAAATCATCAACAGTTGATAGCATTATTTCAATTCCAGCCTTAATCATGAAAATTGAAATAATTATACCAATATAAGCTTCAAGAGAAATTCCCCAAATTGTAAAAATAATTGCAGACAAAAATACAGAAAAAGAGAGAATTGCGTCAAATAAAGCATCAAAACCCGATGCAATTAATGCAGTAGAATTAATTTTTTTGCTTTGTTCTTTCACATAATTTCCCAAAATAAATTTTACGACAACTGCCAAACCAATAACTACAATAGAAAGTATTGTATAGGATGCAGGACTTGGATTTAAAATTTTCTTCACAGATTCAACCAAAGAAGTAATTCCAGCGTAAAGAACAAGAGCAGCAATAATCATCGAAGATATGTATTCAATCCTTCCATAACCCATTGGATGCTTTTTGTCTGGAGCCTTGCTGGCAATTTTTTCGCTTATGATAGTTACAACAGAAGAAAGAGCATCAGATAAATTGTTCACAGCATCTAAAATCAGTGCAATAGAATTAACAAACAAACCTAAAATTGCATTAAATATTGCGAGAAACACATTGATTAAAATAGCAATTATACTTGTCTTTATAATTGCCTTTCCACGATTTTTTAAGATATTGAAATATCATAACTCTCTTGTGACATAATAACCCCTTTTTAATACCCATAAGTTTATTGTTTAAACAAAGAATAGAGAAATGGATAAGAATGAAAAGTATATAGTATAAACAAAATAGTAAACGACATGCCACTTATAATTTAAGCGAACCAAGTCCTGTTTTTTGATTTTAAAATAGTTTTAACTTATAGTATCAATATATTTGGGATAATATTGATTTGCCAAAATTCAAAGCTCAGGATGATTCAGGAATTTTTTCAATCATGGAGCAAATAAAAAAAGAATAAAAATCGCTTTTTAGAAATCGAAGAGTTTATAAGTGCAAACTCAGTTTTAAATTATGTAATTTATTACAATGTATTAAAATCATTATAATGGAAAAGATAAGGATAAAAAAATACTGTTATTCATCTTTCAAGTTAAAGAATTATAGAAATATCTAATTATTTTTGGAAAAGTGATATTTAGCGGTAAGTTAAATAATAAATTTTAGTATTTGACTAGTCCCTTAGGGACGGTGATATCCTTTAAATAGAGGAGGGATATTATGATTATAAGTGAAGTTCAAAACAGGACGGGTCTTACAAGAAAGGCTATTAAATATTATGAAGAAAGAGGACTAATTAATCCCAAAAGACTTGAGAATGGGTATAGAGATTACAGTGATAAAGATATTAAAATTTTAAAAAAAATTTCTGTACTTTCTAAAGTTGGATTAAGTGTAGCTGAAATTAAAGGAATACTACATTCACAAGATTCTTCATTATCTACGATTTTAAGGAATAAGGAATTTGAATTAAATATTGAAGAAAAAAAGAAAGAAATTCTTGAACTTATAATCAAAGGAGAAGAGCAAGCTACGATAAATAAAAAACTTGATTTGTTAGAAACTAATAAAACTATCTATGAAAGATTAATGGATAAATTTCCGGGTTATTTTGGACAGTTTTTATTTTCAGCATACAAAATATTTTTAAATGAAAATCTAGAAGAAGAAGGGAAAAAAGCCTTTGAAAAATATATAGAGTACTTAGATAATTTACCAGAATTTCAATTGTCTAATGACGAAGGTAAATACATTGAAGAATTAACTAAATCTTTTTCTATGGCAGATTTAGAAAAAATTAATGAATCAAAGATTGAAGCAGTGAATAATATAAAAAAATGGTTTAAAGATAATGAAAAATTTATTTTTGATTATGAAAAATATAAAAAAAGTGATGAGTATTTGAATAGTGAGGTTAAGAAAATACAAGATAGATTTCAAAAATACATGGTGGACAATGGATATTATGAGATTGCAATTCCACTCATTAGAAAATTTAGTAAATCCTATGATGAATATTATAAGAAATTAATACAAGCCAATAAAAAATATTTAAAAGAAAAAAGTTCTTATTCTAGATAAAAATGTATTTTGGGAATAGGGTTGTGGACTATAGGTATGATTTAATTAATATACAATTAAGAAATCGAAATGTCTTAAATTATGAGGAATATAGAAGCTTATGTAAGAATTCTAATTAACATAATGTTATAATAAAAGTTGTGCCTTTTTTGACACAACTTTTTATTACATATTTATTATATTTCCAAGAATAGATGCCGCAGCTGGGATTGAGCGAGACTTGCTGCCTATTATTGTGAGATCGCAAAGGGCATCTGTTTTATATTTAACAGCTTTGTTTTTACTATTTACGAAGTATAGACTGTCATTTTCTGAAACTAGGTACATTTATATAGCTTCAATTGAATTTATTTCAGCTCCTGCGAGGTCATATAACCACCTATAGTACACACTATTCAAAGATGTAAATTTTTTCCTTTGCAAGATTATTTAGTTTTTTATATATTGGATTAAATCTGAAAATCTTTTAGGAATTTAATAAATTTTTTTTCTTTATTGGAAAGAGCTTTATTTTTAAGAAAAAATAAATTTACATTTCTTTTAGAATAAGTCAAGTCCATAATATTGTGTAAATTATCCTAGTCCAATATTTACTATTTCATTCTAATATACAATTTAGAAGAAGTTATCCAATCCTCATTGATATCAATGAGGATTGCGCCTATTAGTCTAATA